>JALSNT010000347.1 GCA_026986885.1 Desulfobulbaceae bacterium | reverse complement strand
GGGACTCCCTGCCGCCGCTGGTATTTGACCACGGGAAAATCCTTGATGATTACTTCCATAAAAAATATTAAAAGGTCGGTAATGCCAAAAAACTTACCCGTAACTCTGCAAAGGAATCAATAAAAACAACGAAATCAACGTCTTCTTCTTTTTCTCCCCCCACGGCGGGTCGGACGGCGCGAGGGTCGGCCGGGAGGGGGTTCCGTCAACAATGTGTCTTCCGGCTGAACACAGGGGAGGGAACGGCCGATGAATTCCTCAATTTCCGGAAGATAAAAAGCGCCTTCCTCATCGGCAAAACTGATGGAAATACCGGAGTTGCCCGCCCGTCCCGTTCGACCGATTCGATGAACATAATCCTCCGGTTCATAGGGCAGGGTGTAATTAAAAACATGGCTGATACCGTCAATATGAATACCGCGACCGGCAACATCGGTGGCGATCATTACTTCCACCCGTCCCGCCCGAAAGCTTTCCAGCCGGGCCATTCGTTTCTGCTGGGGCACATCTCCCGTGAGCAAAGCGCATGGTATGTCATTGCCACGCAGACGGTCATAGAGTCTTTTCGCCTCACTTTTCATGTTGGTAAACACAATGATCCGCTCATGTTTGCCGGAAATAATGGTATTATATAAAACGTTATATTTTTCAGAGGTGGTGGTCATATAGACGATCTGCTCAACCGTATCCACCGTCATCTGCTCGCGTTCGGTTTCCAGAGAAATTGGATTCACACACCATTGTTCGGCAAGGCGCTTGACGTCGGACGTGATAGTGGCTGAAAACAGCATGGTCTGACGATTCTGTTTTTTCGGCGTCTGGCCGATAATTCTTCTGACATCGGGGATGAAGCCCATATCAAGCATCCGATCGGCCTCATCAATAATCATTGTCCGCACCTGATGCAGCCGCACCACCCTTTTGCCGACAAAATCGAGTAACCGACCCGGCGTTGCCACCACTATGTCGCATCTTCCCCGTTCAAGCTGCTTTATCTGCGCCTGGTAATCCGTACCGCCGTACACGGCGACAATACGTAGAGGTGTATATTTTGCCAGCTGCCGACCATCTTTTGCAAGCTGCATGACAAGCTCTCTGGTCGGCGCAATGATCAACGCCCTTGGGGTGCCGGGACGGACCGGACCATGTTCACTCAACAGTCTTGCCAGCAGGGCGATTAAAAAAACCGCACTCTTGCCGGTACCGGTACTGGCCCTGCCGACCAAATCTTTACCGGCCAGGGCATCGGGCAAGGCCTTGGCCTGAATCGGCGTGCAATAGGAAAAACCAAGGTCGGAGACAGCCCTCATCAGGGAAAGCGGCAGATCATAATCATGAAACCGCTTTTTCCCCGCCTCAGGTGTAACCTGAAACGAAGAAAGACTCCATTTTCGTTTTCTGCCCTGCTGCCCGGATTTCTCTTGTCGGACCTTCTTAACAATTGAAGAAACCTTGACCTGTTCCGGCGGCTCCCGACGATCTGTAAAATCGTTTGCCACCGGACCTTCCCGTAAGTCCACGCAGGGTAACAGTCCGTCAACTTCCAAATGCGCTTGTACGTTTGCGGCTAACCTCCCAAATTGTCGCCGGCCCCGCATCTGCCGCAGCAGTTGTCTTCTGGTTTTTGTTTTACGAATGGATTGCTTTATCATCTGGTTAATCACCTGAAAAACAGAAATTTTTTCTGTTGGAATTTCCTAAAATTAAAATACTATTCACCTACCGGATCGACATCGACGGAGGCGTCCTTCTCTTGAACAACACGGAGTTTTTGACCTACTCGCAATGCGGAAGGACTTGCCAGGCGATCCCGATTCAATGCGTACAACTTTTGCCACTTGCGACTGGTTCCATAAACCTTCAGGGCAATGCGCCCCAGGGAATCGCCGGACTGGACGGTGTACATCCCATCATCATCAAGCGGATGAGCGACATGTATCCCGGCCAACTTATCAAGGGCGGGGATGATAAGCTTCATGCCAACGGATAAAACATACGGTTCCCGGCCTAAATGTTTTTGGTTGGCACGGACAATGGCCGACCATTGGTAACGATCTCCGTACATCCTGTCGGCAATGGACTCAAGAGTATCACCCGGCAGTACCGTATAAAACCGTTTCCCGTGTGCCCCGACTACGGAAGAACCATTTTCAACGGGTTCTCCGGCTTTCTGCCTTTGTTCCGTTGTCCGGCGCTGCTCAACCTTTTTTTCATTCTTTTGTTTGCTGTTTTTTCCCTTGTCTTCAGGTACCGATACAACAACAATATTTTCGTCACGCCCAGATACAACCTGCTCGCTAACCGGACAAACCACCCGGACAACGGCTTCGTTTTCAAGATCCTTTGTGGTTACCAATACAGTATCCTTTCGGCCATGATTCTTTTTCACAAAAGAATCCCCTACCCCTGCATGGGAGATCTTTTCAGAATGCACATCCGGTATATTCTTAACAATAGGCGACGCAATGGCTGGAGGTAAAACAATTGCCCTACCACTGTAAATCGGGTTTTCTTTTTTGGTCAACCGCCCGGAGACAACGGGCTGGACGGAATTTTTCCCGGATTGAACTGTTATTTTATGAGTAATAACATGGGGGGCGGCATGCTCAGCAGTACCAGGTACGGGGTTTTGTGCATGGAAAAAAGTTTGAAACGCCCATGCAACAAGAACTGCAGTCACAAGGGCGCCGGCTGACAAATATGGCATCCCGGATCGAATAAAAGA
>JALSNT010000346.1 GCA_026986885.1 Desulfobulbaceae bacterium | reverse complement strand
TTTTTCCGCACCGGTAAAACTAAATTTTGCACGCAGTGTCCAGGAGCTTGCCTTTCTCATGGCCCATGACACGGATCCTTTCAACCGGTGGGATGCAGGACAGCAATTAGCGATGCAGGTACTGCTGGCGGGCATTAAAGATTTTCAGCAGGGAAAACAGGTTGTCATTCCTGATTATTTTCATCAGGCATTTGACCTCCTGTTGGCTGATGAGCAGGCCGATCCAGCCTTTCTTGCCCTGGCCCTGACCCTGCCCGGTGAAAACTGGATAGGTGAACAGATGTCCGTTATCGATCCGGAAGCCGTTTTTTTTACCCGTCAGCAGATGCGCAGGCAACTGTCCCTGGAACATCGCGACCTCCTCTGGGAATGTTATCATCAATACGGCTCGGAAGACCCGTACCGCTATTGCGCTGAAGAAGCAGGCCGCAGAAGTCTGCGCAATGTAATTCTTGCCTATCTGCTTGCCGCTCCCGGAGACGATGAAATTGAACAGGAGGTACTTGCCACAGGTGTGGAACAATACCGGCAGGCAGACAACATGACCGATGTGCTGGCAGCACTCAGGGCGGTTGTTAACAGCGACCGGCGCCGGGGAGATGAGCTGCTGGCCGATTTTTATAAAAAATGGCGGCACGATCCCCTTGTTGTTGATAAATGGCTGATAATGCAGGCAACATGCAGCTTACCAGGAACTCTGACCAGGGTAATGAAGTTGACCGGCCATGAGGCCTTTTCGTTGAAAAATCCCAATAAGGTCCGCGCTCTTATTGGTGCATTTTGTTCAAATAATCACTGGCAGTTTCACGCCAAAGACGGTTCCGGTTACCGATTCCTTGCAGATCAGATCCTTGCCCTTGATCCGATGAATCCGCAGATTGCCGCCCGTATGCTGACGCCGCTGACCCAGTGGCGCAGATATGACGAAATCAGGCAGCAGCAAATGCTTGCACAGTTGGAGCGAATCAGCAAGGTTGCGACCTTGTCGGATGATGTCGGTGAGATAGTAAACCGAAGCCTTGTTCCGGATACATCAAAGTCATAGCGCACCGGCAAAAGAACAACCAGTCCTGCATTCCATCGGCTACTTTTTTCTGATCCTCCTTGTCGGACAACGTTTTTGCCGGTAACGTGTTTTAGGTACCCCTTGCCTTGTCGAACCCAACTATCTTTTTGTTCTTCTGTGATTCTGAAAATTATTTATAAAAAATAAATAATTTCTTGTTGATGGCATATTGGTTTGATATACCAATATAAAGGAGGAAAGAGGTGAATCTTTTCTTCTTTGCGGCATGCCGGTCCAGCCATGCTGAAATCTGGGTTGGGTTGTCGTGGCCGATATGGTCGAAATCTTTGTTTATCTGGTCCAGCTAATCTGGTTGTATGATTATCAATATGAACACTGGAAAATATCTATGAATACCTCCCTCCTTGCAGCCATTGCCGTGGCCGTTCTTCTCGTCTTTTTATTTCTATTGCGAAAGTCATCAAAAAAAGCAATGGATTCCACACCTGAAGACAGACCAACGCCGGTAACGGAAGCGCCAGAGGCCGAAAAAGAAGACGTTGCAGAATCGTTGCAAGCCGATTTGGAGCCTGAGAGTCCCGAGCAGAAAAGCAGACAGGATGAGGTTTCTGCTGAGGGTGAATCGGAACAGGAGAAGGAATTATCAAAATCCTCCACAGATGATCAGGGCCTGGTTGATGCCGTTGATGAAGAGGATTTTGAGGAAATTCTTCAGCCCGAATCCGGGAAAACAGCAGCGGATACGGAATCGCTTGAGATCGATCAGGAAGAGGAACGTATCTTTCTTGAGGATGAAAAACGGGAAGAAGATGCTGTTGACGAGCAGGACCGGCTTGCTGACAATGAAGAACTTATAGATGAACTAATCACCGACGAGCTTGAAAGTGATATTCCAGAGGAACAGGAATCGGAGCCGGTTGAAGAGGAAGAGGTAACAACTGCCGATAAATCCACGATTCCTACGCTGACAAGAGAAATTTATGAGACCTATCTTCGTGAGCGGGAACAGGAGCAGCAGGAGGCCCTGGCCCTGGCAATCAAGAATGGCGATGACATCAAGCGTGACCACCTGCAGATTGAACTTGTAGCCGTTACGGATAAAATAGCGCTTTTCGACGACAGTTATAACCTGGAGATGAAATGGCGCGGGCAAGCCCTGGCCGCATTAGACCGGCTGGCCGATGAATCTGATGCGTCTCTTATACAGGAAGTCAGGGAAAGCCTGCTTTCCGGAAAAACTGAGGAAGCTGAACGTTTTTTCACCGAGATTGTTGATAAGCAGGGAGCCAATGCTGCTCTTGCCGCATTTTTAGCCGGACATCTTGCCGAGGCAAGAATTGATCTGTATCCGGCCCTGGAGCGATACCGCAAAGCCGTTGAACTGGCCGGTGATAATTGCGATTATCTGAAAGCCGCCGGTGTCATGGCCCGCAAATTATACCGATACCGGGATGCAAAGCCTCTTCTTGAAAAACTTGTACAACTTTTGGAAAAACAGGGAGAAAACAGTGTCGAGCTTGCCCTTGCCCGCAGGGAGCTCGGCTATACCTATGCCTTGAGCGGCGGATTGAAACAGGCCGGCCCCCTGTACAAACAGGCCATGAAAACCATAACGGAACAATTAGGGGCTGATCATCTTGAAATGGGACTCAGCTGGGGACAGATTGCCGAACTGCAGGAGGCCAAGGGCCAGTATGAACAGGCTGAACCAACCTACAGCAAGGCCCTGAAGATAATGGAAAAAGAACTTGGACCGGAACATCCGGCCCTTGATCACATCCTGGAAAAACTTGCCGGACTTAATGCTGAGCTTGAAGAGGATAATAAAGCTGCTGCCTTATATCAGCGTCTTTGTGTCATACGTGAAAAATCTCTGGGCGCGACGCATCCAAAACTTGCCATGTCTCTGCAGAATCTGGCAGAATGCTATCGACTGCAGGGGCAGTACGATCTTTCTGAGGAAAGTTATACCAGGGCCCTTGCCATCATGGAAGAAAATCACGGTAAAAATCACCCGGCAGTGGCGGCTGTGCTGCAGGAGCTGGCCAAACTCTGCACCCGGCAGAAAAAAAATGAAGAGGCCGAACGCCTGCAGCAAAGGGCAACTGATATTTTTGATAAGGCCATTCTCGATCGGGAAGAAAATATCAACGAGGATGATTTAAACCTGTAGAGTGGACAAAGATGCCTGCTCCGTACGGTCGGGGACATTGAGGGCCTTGACCCGGCTGACGGTCAGGCTCAAGGCGCCGAAATCCTGTTCAACAACACCTGTCAACAGCAGAGGAGACTCTTTGTGCAGCAGATGGCAGTATTTTTGATAGGTATGGGGAAAAATCGTACATTCCACCAGCCCGGTTTCATCTTCAAAGGTTAAAAATTCCATCGGCTTGCCACTTTTAGTGCCCACAATCTTGCCGGTAACGGGCCAGCCTGCAAAGCGTACGGTTTGTTGCGTATCGATCATTTTTTTAAGGTCACATGCCAAAATGGAACGTAGGCGCTGCCGTTGCCGGTCAAAGAGTTGTATCGGGTGCATACGGCAGAGAAATCCCAGCACCCGGTACTCGTTGCGCAGTTGTGTTATCCGGTCCTGTTCCGGCAGGGCAGGGGGGCGGCAACAGGGGGCAAACAACCGGCTGATCCCTGATGATCGGTTCTGCTGCCAATGGGCCAGCCGGTAGAGCATTTCGTTTCTGCCGGCTGTTTTGTTTTTTTCCAGCCCGTCCAGCCCACCTGCATGGATGAGTGCTTTTGCCTCGTTTTCCGCCGGTCGTACCCTTTGCAGGAAGTCGAGTATTGATGTGAATCTTTTTTCTTTTTGCTGTTGTACAATGCGGTTGCAGGTTTCATCACTGAGCCCGGCAATTGCCGTCAGGCCGACCCGTACTTCTTTTTTTCTGCCGCGCCAGGCAATTTCGCTTGCGTTGACATGGGGCGGCAATATCCGCAGCCCCATGCGCCGGGCCTCGGAAACATAGGCAAAGGTTGAATAAAAACCGCCCTGATTGGAGATAACGGCGGCCATGAATTCCGCCGGGTAATGGGCCTTGAGATATGCCGCCTGAAACGATACCCGGGCATAGCTTGCCGAATGGGGTTTGCAGAAAGAATATCCGGCAAAGCTCTGCATCATCCGCCAGATGTCCGCGGCAGCCCCGGCCGCAATGTTTTTTTCGGCAGCCGCCTGGAAAAAACGTTGCTGAAAGCCTATCTTCTCTGTTTCATGTGTTTGTTGTGGCCGGCCAACCTGGTCCGGCTTTGCCGGTTTATCATTTTTGGCCATAATCTTGCGCAGGCGGTCAGCCTCTTCCGGGGAAAAACCAAGTTTAACCGCAACCCGGGAAACATCCTCCTGATAGACCATAATGCCATAGGTTTCCTTGAGGACGGTATCAACCAATGGATGCAGCGGTTGCCGGCAGCCGCCGTGCAGTCGGCGTAAATATTCACGAATGCAGTCATTGGCAGCAGGCCTGATGATGGAAGAGTGGATGACCAGGTGTTTAAAGTCGCCGCGTCCCGCCTTTTGCTGCAGCAACCGCATGGCCGGACTTTCAATATAAAAACAGCCCATGGTTTTACCGGCTTTTACCAGGTCCCTGGTCTTGCCGTCCTCTTCCGGCCGCCACCTGTGTTCATCAAGCCGGCCGCCGCCTGCCCGCACCTCGCTCAGGGCGTCCCGGATGACCCCCAGACTGCGATTACCGAGCAGATCAATCTTGACCAGTCCTGCCTGTCGGGCACCATCCTTGTCCCACTGAATAACCGGCACCCCCTTGTTAGCCCGCTGCACCGGCACATAATCACTGACCGGACGCGGGGTGATGATAATTCCGCCCGAATGGACGGACAGAGCTGCCGGGGTGGAAATGAGTCCCTGGGCATGGTGCAGTATTTCCGGCCAGGGAGGAGTGCTGATAAATGAGCAGCGGCGCAGGCTGGGGGTATGCAGCAGTTGCCGGAGAAGAGTTTCTCCGGAGTTTGCGTTAAAGTTAAATCCGGACAGGCGCCGGGTAAGCCTGTTGATTTCACCAGCCGGGATACCAAAGACCTTGGCGGTTTCACGGATGGCCTTGCGCGGCTGCATGGTAATCAGATTGCTGACCATGGCGCAATGACGCCCATATTTACTGAACAATGAGTCCAGTACCCGGTCCCGTTCGTCCCAGGCAAAGTCGATATCAATATCCGGGACGTCTTTACGGCCCGGATTGAGAAAACGTTCAAAATAAAGGTTATGCCGAATGGGACAGACATTGGTGATACGCAGGCAATAGCTGACCAAAGAGGCCGCACCCGAGCCGCGGCCACAGGTCCGCGACACGGGTTTGACAATATCGCGCGCTACAAGAAAATAGCTGGAAAATCCCATGTCGGCAATAACTTGCAGCTCATAGTTCAACCTTTTTATTACCTTTTGCGGCAGGGGGGTTCCATAGCGGTTGCCTGCGCCCTGCAGGGCTGCCTGCCGCAGTTGTTCATCGGCTTTTTCCGGGGACAGGTTGTTGTACGGCGGCAGAACCAGGCCAAACTCAGGTCTGCGAAATGCACAACGTTCAGCCACGGCATGGGTATTTTTGATAATTTCCGGCCAGATTCCAAACCTGTCCTTATACTGTTGCGGGGAAAAAAGAAAAAAATTTTCAACGCCTGCCTGTTCTTCCCCCGGCGGACAGGAAAGAGAGCTGTTAGCGGCAATGGCCCGCAGGAGATGTTGTGTTTTTCTCTCATCGTCGGTAAGGACATAACTGTCGGCCACTGCTACGGCCGGAATGCCTAATCGGTCGGCATGGGCACGCAGGCTGCCGGTTTTCCTGGTTGGTCGCCCTGTCACGGCAGCACCGATATCCAGTTCCATTTCCTTCCATTGATCCAGCATTTTCCTGCTGTCGGTAAGCAGGAAAATTTCGCGTAATTTGTGTTCCGGAACTTTCTGAAGTTTTTTTTGTTTTTGTTTTTGTTTTTGCTTTTGCTTTTGTTTTTTATCCAGGTTGATATCGGTAAGCAGGCGGCAGAGGTTGGCGTAGCCCACATTATTTTTCACCAGGCAGAAAACCCGTTCGTCTGCTGTGCGGATTTCAGCCCCGATGATTGGCCGAAGATCATGCCGGTAACAGGTATTGATGAAATCCCACATCCCGTAAAGGTTGTTGATATCTGTAAGGGCAATGGCGGCATAGCCTGATTTTTTTGCCTGTCTGCACAAGGCCTCACAGGATGTGGGTGAGCGCAGCAGGGAATAATGGGAGTGTGTTCCCAGGGGAATCATTGAACTGTGCCCCTGCAGAGTTTTTCCCGCCCGAATTGTTCATGTATTTTATCAATTGCTTTGTTTAGCTCATGATATTTCCGATTTTTTTCATTTATCTTGCTGAACAGGGAAAGTTGACGTACCTGCTGGTGGATATTGCCGCAAGCAAGGGTTATCGACCGGATACGCACCCGTCGGCGCAGGCAGCGGTATAAGCAGGTGATTGCCTGTTGTTCCAGTTCCCGATCCAGATATATCGGTATCTTGGTGGAGATCCGGCGTGTGCAGGAGATATTATCACTGTAGCGCAGGCTGATTTTGATGGTGCGGCAGGCAAGCTGTTGTCGGCGCAGGGCAGTTCCTGCCTGTTGTGCCAGGGAAATCACAATACTGCGCATGATTTGTGTCATATTCGTATCTTCCGGCAGGCAGCAGTGAAAACAAAAGTTTTTTGTATTTCTTGTATTTCTTGTATTTTTTGTATTTCTTATGTCGCTTTCCCGGTGACGGACCGGCGTATAATCAATACCCCGGAGGGCATCATAAAGGTGATCGACCCGGCTGCCGCACAGGACACATAATTCCTGCCGGGACAGAGAGGCTGCCTGTCCGATACTGACCAGACCGGCCGCGTGCAGGCGACGGTACTGTTTTGCCGGCAGGGTCGGCAGCAGGGCAAGGGGGAGGGGAGAAAGGAACCGGCGTTCTTCCCCCTGGGCAACGATATATTCTCCGGTCGGCTTGACGATACGGCTGGCCACCTTGGCAAGGAGTTTATTGGGAGCAATGGACCAGATGGGATCAAACCCTAAATCTTTACGCATGATTTTGCGGATACGCCAGCCGATATCGGGCGGAGGACCAAAAAGCCTGTGGCTGCCGGTCACATCCAGGTAAATATGGCCCTGACCGTCGGCACGTTCCACCAGTGGACTGAAGGGCATTACCCTGCGCAGGCAGCATTGAACGGCCTTTTCATAATGTTGCGGCCGGGGCGGCAGCACAGTTGCCCGGCGACATCGACGGCGGGCAACAATGAGGCCCATGCCTTTGCGCACGCCGTCCTGAAAGGCCTCTTCACTCATATCATAGACCGTGGCCCGGGCAGCCTGCGGCGCTATAATCAAAGGTTTGTCCCGCAGACTGCGGTCTATCAGCCGTTCCACCGCCACGCTGAAATCGGCAATGTTCAGGTGGATAATTGTTCTTGCCCTCATAAATGTACAGAAACTGTAAAGATGTTTACCGTCTGGATTCCGAAAATCAGGAGAAAAAAAGACATGGAAAAGGGATCAGGCAGCTTGTTGTAACAGGCCGTTCATGGTCAGGGCGTTGCTTACGGCCTGACCGGCAACATGATTGTTGAAAAAAATAACGCCCCGGCGGCATTGTTCTGCCATGGCCGGTATTTTTTTATCCGTCCAGGCACGCAGTTCCTGCTCGCTGTAGGAATAATCAAACTGCCTGTGCATGTTGCCGGAAAACCAGCCGGCGGAGTTGCGGCCATGCAGGCGCAGATAAAAAAGCGTTGACGAGGTCACTGTTTCCAGAACAGGAAAAAAATCAGCCACTGATGGACCGTCAACCGTCACCAGGGTGATTCCGCGTTCCCGCAGGCCGGTAACTACCGATTGTACCGCCCAGGAGCGATGGCGAAACTCCACGGCCAGGGGCAGGGGATGCAGGCTGTCCAGCAGACGGGCCAGGTATTGCCGGTTATTTCCGGTTCGATGAAAGGAAAACGGGAACTGGATCAGCACGGCCAGTAATCGTCCGGCTGTCAGCAGTGGTGTTATGCCCTGGATATAAGTACGGGCAAGTTCAGGCCAGTTGTTGCCGATCTCATGGGTCATGGTTCGAGTCAGCTTGGCAGTGAACATGAAATTTTCCGTGTTTTCCACCTGCAGTAACATCCGTTCCATGATTTCCGGCCGGGCCATCTGGTACCAGGTATAGTTCAGCTCAACCACGCTGAAAGCCTGGCTGTAGAGCTTCAGCATGTGGCCGGATTTGGTTTTTTCAGGATAAAAACCGCTGTCGATCCATTCCGGATAGGAAAAACCGCTGGTGCCGATGGCCAGTTCACAACCCTTTACCTGCATTGCCGTCGGTTGTCTGGTACCGGTCATCACAGCCTGGCCATCTGTTCCGGGCCGCGCTGGATACCGATTACCCGGCCCTGGATCAATACCTGGCCCAGGCCATAGCGCATGGGCGAATATTTTTGGTTTTCCGGCCGCAGTTCAATGTGATCTCCCCGGTAGAAAAAACGTTTCACCGTGGCCTCGTCCCCGTCAATCAGAGCAACCACAATCTCTCCGTTTTCGGCAAACTGGCGGGGCCTGCAAATGGCAAGATCATCATGCAGGATACCGGCATCCTGCATGGAATCACCCATTACCCGCAGGGCAAAGAGATTGTTACCCCGGTAGACTGTTCCATCAACGACAATGGTTCCCGCCCATTCCTGCTGGGCATACAACGGCAGACCGGCTGCGACCCGGCCGACAATGGGAATGCTTTTTCCCGTGGTATCGGTATCCTGGCCGGTTCCGTCTTCTTCCACGAGCCGGATGGTGCGGCTGTAGCGGCCGCCACGTTGCAGCCAACCCTTATGTTCAAGGACGCGGATCATCTCGGCCACGGCAGTATGACTGACGCCGAGATCAGCTGCTGCCTGCCTGAGACTCGGCGCCGGTCTTGTCCCGCCCATTTTTGTTTTAAGGTAGTCGAAAAGTCGCTGCTGTTTTTGGGTTAACGGTACCTGCATAATAGTTTCACTTTTTTTATCTGAAAATCTTTTTGTAATGCAAAATGGCATAACCTGCTGATTTTCATGGTTTGTTGTGCTGCCAAAGCATGGCTGTTTATCTGAAAATCTTTCTGGAACCAGGCCCTGCCATGCTGGTTTATTTGAGTTGAGATCTGTCAAAATAAATGTAAAGGTATTGTACAGGGCAACAGCCGGTTATGTCAAGGGGAAGAAGTATGATTTTTCTCCGGTGGATAAAAGATGTGGATAAACCGGACAGACTGTCCTCTGATTTCTGACTTCTGTTACGAACGAGGGGGCAGTTAAGAAAAAACTTGCCTCCCATCCCGGTAAGCGCTATAGCGGCAGGATAATGGAAAGCTACAGCACAGCGGGTCCAGGCACCATGGACGATGATATCTATTTCTCCAATTTTTCCCTGACACCGGATCATTATTATTTTCTTTATATCGGGGAAATCAAGGCCCATGGCCTTACCAGGTATCTCGGCCGAACACTGGCCCGCCGCAGCAACAGACCTGTATCCTGCCTGTCCGTTGTTCCGGATATCCTGAGCAGTTATAATTATAAAAATATCATTGCCCTGTCTCCGCTGCTCGCACGCAACCAGGAGCAGCATGGCCGACGGATCAGTTTTCGCACTCCCCTTCGTCTCTTTGCCGAACATGTGTCCCGTCACCCGAAAATAATAGAGATTGTAGAGCGGATTTCAGGGCAGCAGTCCGAGCTCTTTATTTTCATGTTTGAATCATTACCTGAAATGACCCTTGACCGACTGCCCAATGTGTTCCTGCTTGGTCCGGAAAAGGAACTGGCAAGGAAGCTGAATAACAAGGTATTTCAGTTTGAACTGTTGCAGGATAAAATTCCGGTGGTTGATTTCCGTCTCTGTTCTTCGTACGCCGAACTCATTAAAGTAAGTACCTGCCTGCGGGAGAAATGGACGGATGGTATTTTTGTTTCCCGGCCTTACAGCGCAGCTGGAGCAGCCAGTGCCGTAACCCGTGATCGGCGTGATATTGAAAAATATTTTTCCGGCCCGGATTCCGCTTTTCTGCTTACCCGCTACCTGGTACACGACCATGACCCAACAGTGCTGGCCGTGGTGGCCAATCAGGATGATGTCTATATCGCCGGCGTTGCCGATCAATGTATAGAAGGGGGAAACCGTTTTGTCGGTTCCACCTGGCCCAGCCGACTGCCGCAGGAGCAGCAGAAAAAGCTCTGTCATTATACCCGCAAGGTGGGCAGGGTAATCGGCAGGTTGGGCTATCGGGGAATTTTCGGTTGCGATTATGTTATCGATAAAAAAGGCCGGATATATTTTATTGAAATTAATGCCCGCAAACAGGGAACTACCCTGGAATTTTGTCATGCCCTGGCTCAGATTCTGCCGGCGGGCAGTCCGTCGCTGCCTGAACTTGAATATTTTGCCGTACGGGAAAGCAGATTTCCCGATAACAGCGTGGAGCCGGATGCCGGTCATCGTCCCGACTTTTGCTGGGGAACCTATAATTATAAAACCAGCAATCAGGTACGGACCAGGAGCAGATTACCCCAGCACCGCCACGAGCAGGAACTGTTTGTCCGGGCCGCTGCCGGCAGTCTGCACCAGGGTTTTGTCCTGCTGGAACACGTGGGAGAAAATCGACTCGTGCTGCCGGGAACCTTTCTTGCCCGGACAGTGGCCGTTGGCTCGGGCTCACCAGCGGTTGCAGCAACCCTGGAGCTGGCCAGGGAATATATTGCGGCTACTGTTGAGCCGATTTAACATCTGAATTTAATTAAGATGAAACTTATTCGGAGAAAATAATGGCATCATCATTTGACCAGTATACAACCGATTTATTGAATTATCTTTATACGGAAGAGGAAAATGCACCGCAGGTTGAGCAGTCGGCACTGGACGAGGTGGCAGACCTGCTGGCCACAGCCCGGCAGCAAGAGCTGACCGG
>JALSNT010000345.1 GCA_026986885.1 Desulfobulbaceae bacterium | reverse complement strand
AGATCTTTCAGGGCCTCGGCCATTTCCACACCAATGGCACCGCCGCCGATGACAACGGCCCTGGAAACCTTGCCCCGGGCGATCCTTTTTTTTATTTCAATCGCCTTATGCAGGTTGGCAATGGTAAAAACCCCGTCCAGATCATTACCGGGGATGGGAAGGACAAACGGCCTGGCGCCGGTCGCCAGCATCAACTTGTCATAGACAAGCTCACGTTTTTCTCCGTTTTCAAGGTTTTCCACCTGCACAATCTTCTTTTTTCTGTCAATGGCCAGGGCACGGGTTCGGGTCAGGACATTCACCCCCTTGGCCTGCTTGAAGAAAGCAACATCCCGTACCAGATGAAAGCTGGTCGATCGTAGCTCCGCCTCATCGGAGACATCGCCGCAGACATAGTAGGGAATACCACAACCACCATAGGATATCAGACTGTCCTGATCAACCAGAGTAATATCCCAGCCCGGCTGTAATCGTTTTAAATGACATGCCGCCTTGGGACCGGCGGCAACCGCACCGATAATAACTATTTTTTTCTTCATCCCGCTTCTCCTTCGATATCGGCCTGTACTGCGAATCTTGTATGTTACCTGAATTGAAAAAACATTGAACTCAATGTAGGTCAAAACCACTTTTTTTTCTTTTTGTGTCGATACATTCTGATATGCATCTTTTCCATGGTGACCAGCCCCTCGCCGATAACCGGATCGATTAAATCCAGGAAATCCTCAAGGAGACCCTGTTCATCAACCAGTTCAATAATAACGGGCAGGTCCTCGGACAGGCAGAGGATCGAAGCCGTTTTGATCCTTGAACCGGCGCCGTATCCCATCATGCCACGGGTCACCGTTGCTCCGGCAATACCGCATTCCCTTGCCTTGGTCACGATCCATTCATACAGATGCATACCACGATGGCGGCTGGACTCGCCAACAATAATACGCAACAAACTGCCTTCCTGCGGGAGTTTCATAGCTACCTCCAGATGTTTGCTGCCAGTATACGGCCACACCAGACCATGGCCACGCCGACAATTACCTGAAAACCTGCATTCATTAGCGCCAGGTCAATGCGATTATCCCGAATCAGCCCTAAAGTTTCATTACCGAATGTTGAAAAGGTTGTAAACGCGCCCAAAAGACCGATTAGAACAAACGCCCTGAATTCAGGTGAAAAAAGAGCCCTGCTCTCAACAAGAAAGGTTAAAAAGCCGATAACGAAGCAACCGATCATGTTTACCGACATCGTGCCGAAGGGAAAGATAATAGAACCGCTGCGATACTGTACCCAGTTACTGACAAGATAGCGCAGGACTGCGCCGACAAAACCACCGGCACCAATGATGACAAGCCTGATAACCATTTCCATACCCATTAAAATTTCAATCCCTTAAACAGTCCGGGAACCAGTTTTTTTACCTGATCTTTAATGGCCTTTTTCGCAGCCTGCCCGGCAAGATCGGCAAGGGTGTCCGTAATCATGTTCCGGTTGAAATCAGGTTTTTTCAACGTTCCCCGAATGGGAACTTTAATGGTTGTACCGGCAAGGACCCTTGCTCCCTCACGGCCGATCAATTTTGGCGTTACCGGTATCTCCAACAGATAATCAAGGGTCTGATCAAGTCCGACCGAACCGCTGATCGTCATTTGCGAATCGGCCACCAGGACCCGCACCGGTGTACAGCCGATACGACCATTTTCCCCGGTACAGGTAATCTCACTTTCCTTAAGAGTCAAACTCTGATCGCCCACCCCAAGAAGCCCCAGAACCTCCTGCAGAATACCCCGACTGTCCAGAGTCACCTTGCCGACATCAAAGACGACTTTAAAGCGCGCCTGATCTCCGGCACCCGGTGCGAGCGGCCAGTAAAAATTCTCCATCGTCCCGCTTACCGAGCCCGAAGGCCTGGCCAATATACCGAAAAGGGGATGAATTTTGGCAAGCACTCCATCGGCAAGAGGTCGGTCAATCTGAACATCGCTAAGAATTTTCAGTGCCGGCGGCATGCTGATACCGGCCGGTTCAGCGACAAGATTACAGGTCGTGTCTATATTAAGTCGGCCGCCGTTGAGCGTACCGGCGGCAGCAACCCGCAGGGCGCCGTCGGCCAGCGAGACGGGAACAGTAAGAGGACCGGCCTCTATACCGCTGAACTTGAGTTTTTCCAACCATAGAGAGGAGGTAAACCTGCCGGTCTTGATACTCTCCGTCCCCGGCATCATCGCAAGAGAAAAATCCTGCGCTTTTCGACCGCGCATGGCAAGATCAAGGCCGGTATAAATTTTGATCAATTTACCTATTGCTGCAAAGTCAACCGTTTGTCTGCCCTCAAGAGAAACTTGCGGCTTTTGGACCCGATGCACACTGCCCCGTCCTTGAATGTCCAGCGGCGGGGTATTGAGCTGCAACTTCCGAATCGTCAAATCGTTCGCCGCCAACAACCCTGATGCCCGGAAAAGCATACTCAGTTCCTGATCGCTGAAGACTACCTTTCCTCCATTAACCAGGCGGAACCTGGGAGTTGTCCAATCAAAGGAAAGCGGATACGGCTTTTGCTGCTGGTCCGCCTTGAGAACAAAAGTTGACTGTCCGGAAATTTTCACCTGCTGCAGCGCACCCGCACGTACAGGCACCAGTGCTTTAAGACGGGCAAGATCAATGCGTCCGCCGAGGTCGGCCTTCCATAATTTCAATGGTTGCCGGATATTATCAATATGCAGATTATGGATATCCAAATCAGCCAACCCACTGCGCAC
>JALSNT010000344.1 GCA_026986885.1 Desulfobulbaceae bacterium | reverse complement strand
CAGCAGGCGGCTGTAACCGGCTTCCCGGATATGGAAGATCTGTTAGTGGTGTTGGAAAAATGTGACACCATGCAGTGTCTTGGCGCCCTGATGGATCATCTTGAAAACCTCAAGGAAATCATCCTTAGTGATGAGGTCTTTGAACCACGGGAAGAGATTTACTATAAACGGCATATTGCCGTGGATATTCCCTCTGTCTACGGGCGGTACAGCGAGCGCAAGTTCGATGCCTTAGGCCTGACCTTTCGCCTGGAGAATCTGGCCAATATCTATCTGGAAAGACTTTCCCACACCGTTAATCTTAATTTTATCACCCAGGCCACTTTTATTCGCATCGTAAAATGTCTGCGCCTCTACCTGCGGGCACTCCGGATAGACGGTATCTCCAGTCGTCGTCTGGACACCTATGCCAGCCTGCTGTCGTCCTCCATTGCCATCAAGCGTTTTTCCTATACCCAGCACCTGGATATCATGCGTGGACTTTCCGAGGGGGTCAAGGATGTTATCTATGCCTATTACACCAATATCCATCAGAACAATCTGTCGATCATCATTCCGCAGGTCGGTAAGGAAAACCTGTTGACCAGGTACCGTTCGCTCTGGGATGAACAGGACCTCCCGTCAACGATTCTGCGCCTGTCCGAGTCGTTTTTCAGAGATTTGATCGCCTCCACCTTTGGTCTGCAGCATCTGGATAATTTTATCAGCCGTATTATCCAGACCCTGGAGGCGCAGAAAGAACATCTGGATGAAAAAACCCTTGATCTGCTGATGACCTATAATCCCAAAAAAGCTATCAGTTCACTGTATAATGAAAATCCGGCGACCCATAATCTGATCCATCTCGGCAACAAGGGCTTTAATCTTATGGTGCTGGCCGCCGACGGCAAGCCGGTGCCACCGGCCGCCATCATCACCACTGAGATTTTTCGCTGCTGGCCGGCGGTTCATAAGTTTGACCGGGCCAGAAGTGAATTCATGGACCGGATACGTTCCGCCATCACCGAGATAGAAGAGCTGACCGGCAAGGTTTACGGCTCGGGAGAGCGGCCGCTGCTTCTTTCCGTGCGCAGCGGTTCCGCCATTTCCATGCCCGGCATGATGACAACCATCCACAACGTGGGATGCAATGCAGAACTGGTTGAAGAGTTTGTCGCCCTCTATCCTGAGCAGACCTACTTTGCCTGGGACAATTACCGGCGTTTCATCCAGTCATGGGCCATGGGCCAGGGTGTGGCCCGGGAGGAGTTTCAGGCCCTGATGAATGAGCATAAAGGTAAATATAATGTTCGGTTAAAGCGTGATTTTTCTTCGTCCCAGATGCAGGAACTGGCCATTAAGTACAAAAAAGCGGTGCATCTGCTGGGCTGCAGTGTGCCCGATGATCCGTGGTTGCAGTTGATTCGTTCTCTGGAATTGGTATTGGGTTCGTGGAATACTAAAAAGGCAAGGGATTATCGTCAGTTGATGGATGTCTCCGACGACTGGGGTACTGCTATCATTATTCAGGCCATGGTCTACGGAAATCTCAGCCACCAGGCCGGCAGCGGCGTCCTCTTCACCGCCCATCCCTATCGCAAGGTCCGGCGGGTGGCGCTCTGGGGTGATTACGCGCCGGGTGACCAGGGCGAGGATATTGTTTCCGGTCTGGTGACCAGTTATCCGATTTCCGTGGAGCAGGCGGAACTGGACGGCCGGTCGGTGCAGAATTCCCTGGAGAAAAGATTTCCTGCAATATATGAGGAGTTACTCTCCATATCACGTGATCTGGTCTATACCAAGGAGTGGAATCCCCAGGAGATTGAATTCACCTTTGAAGGTCCCCGGCCGGAACAGCTCTATATCCTGCAGACCAGGGATATGATCACCATTAAGAAAAAAGAGCATCTCAATGTATTTGCCGACAGCGGACAACTGCAGAAGTCGGTTCTCGGCAAGGGTATCGGGGTCAGCGGTTCAGCCCTTTCCGGACTGGCGGTTTTTTCGGAAGAAGATATTCGCAGGCTCAGGCAGGAGCAAACAGATATGCCCCTGATTCTCATCCGTCAGGATACGGTGCCCGAGGATATTCGTGAAATATCCATGGCCGACGGCCTGCTGACGGCACGCGGTGGCCAGACCTCACATGCCTCGGTGGTCGCCACCCGGCTGGAGAAGACCTGTGTGGTCGGTTGTCGTGATCTGCAGGTTTTTGAGACCCGGGAATATGCCCTTATTGGCGACCACCGGATCAATGCCGGTGATGCGATCGCCATTGACGGGCGCAGCGGTCTTTTTCTCCAGGGTCTGCACCCGGTCCGGGAGGAGGTGCATATCCTGCCGCTGTAATGTTGTGGCTGATGAACCCGGCGCTTACCAAAAAGAACCACGGATGGGCACGGATGCATACGGATTTTCTAACAATGGTGATAATCATTAAAGAAAATTATCGGTTTTGTCCTGTTTGATGATTACATGTGGTGTATATGGATACTTACACAATAACCGTCAATGATATGAGTTGTGATCATTGCGTCCGGGCTGTTACGGAGGCGGCTCTCTCTGTTGCTGGTGTCACGGATGTACTGGTTGATTTAGGTAGCGGGCAGGTGCGGCTTGCCGGCGGAGCTCCACGGGAGGTTGTCGAGGCCATTCGCGCGGCAGGTTATGATGCCCGTCTTCCGGTTGCGGGAAAGGAAAAGAATAATGCAGCTTGCACGGTCGGCCCCCTGGCGGACTTCCCGATAAACGATGAGCAGGTGTTGCCAGAGGGGCCTGA
>JALSNT010000343.1 GCA_026986885.1 Desulfobulbaceae bacterium | reverse complement strand
GGTAAAGATATCTCCATGGAAAAGCGGGGAGTAAAGAACTGCATCTGCAGTTGTTGCCGCATTGAGTTTGTGCCGCGGGCCACCATTTTTTCAAGCACATCAATGGGGCCGCCGTATTTGGCGGCCAGGCCGGGATGGACCAGTTCCGTGGATGCGGTGGGTGAAATTCGTTCAACCCGGCCGGTGAAAAAACCAAGACCGCTTTCCCACATATCAATGGTGATGGCCCGGCCGACAAGGGTCCGCATCCGGTCGATGTCATTCTGGGCAATGGAGGCGACAAGGTGTTTGCGGCCGGGGTTGACGATCCAGAGGATTTCCTGCCCCTTTTTTACGTACATTCCGGCAAGCTGATCAAGATGCGGCGCAATAACCGTGCCGGAGACGGGCGCTGTAATGCGCAGTGAGGCCAGTTCGTCCTCTTCCTGCCGCAGTTGTGTCTGCAGGGCCTGCTGCCGGCGTCTGAGTACCTGCATCTCAGGCAGTCGGCCGTTGTTATAGGCTATCCTTGATTTGATCCCGATCCGGCGCAGATCCAGCTTCAGGATGCGCAGGGCGGTTTTCCGTTCAGGATTATCAAGGACGAGCAGTGGTTGTCCCCGTTCGACCCGGTCGCCGTCCCGGATGAGAATCCGGGAGACAAAACCGTCTGTCCCGGTTTTAATTCGTTCCTGATGTTCATATTCGACAACCGCCGGTGCGCGGATGGATCGTTTCCAGCCGACGGTGGCAAGAAGAACCGCAGTCAGGCAGGCCAGGACAAAGGTACGCAGCAGCAGGTCCCGGGCGACATGGGGATTTTGTGCTTGATATAACGGCCAGCGGGCAATGAATCCGTGCAGGGGCATGACGATCCAGACCAGAAGAGCGGCCAGGGAGATCAGGATACCCAGGCCGCCGAAGAGTTTGGATGCCATGTAGCCAAGTGAGGCCAGGACCAGAAAGCGCCAGATATAGACCATAACCCCGTACACACGAATGAAGACTTTTTTGCCGGGCGGCAGAGCGTCCACGCTGGAAGTTGTTTTTATGTTGAGCAGGAGACGCGCCCATTGTTCTTTTGTGCTTTGCAGGCCCAGTTGATAGAGATTGGGTATACCGACCAGATCGGAAAGTATATAGTAGCCGTCAAAACGCATCAGTGGATTGCCGTTGAACAGCAGAGAGCTGATACCGGCGACAATAACCGTGCGATGGGCAATGAGCCCGGTGGTGGTGTCGGGATGTGCCGCCCAGACGAGCAGGGCTATCCAGGCCACTGCCAGTTCACTGAAGATGCCGGCGGCGGCGACATGGAGCCGCTGCCGGCCGGCGGGGAAATTCCATGATGAGGTGGCATCCACATAGGTAAAGGGCATAAAGATGATGAAGAGGATGCCGGCCTCATGGATTCGGCCCCCGTACCGGTAACAGACCAGGGCGTGAAAAAGTTCGTGCAGAATCTTCAGGCCGAGCCAGATCAACCAGATCAGCAGCAGGTTGGCCGGGGCAAAAAAACCGGCGCTTTCGGCATGAAATTCCTGCCAGTGGGAAAACAGGGTGCCAAGGGCAAAGGTTCCGGTAATGAGCCAGAGCAGACCGAACAGAGGACCGGTCAGCGGCCGCAGCCAGGGGCTGATTTTTTTGAGTAACGGATCAGGGTTGCCCAGTGGAATTTTAAAGGAGACCAGGTTCATTCTGTTGAGGGCCTGCATCGACTTCATTTGGCTGTCCTGTCCCAGCAGGGCCTTGAACATTTCCGGGCTGTCTGTCTGGAGAAGCTGCCTGGACGCCGCCCACTTGAGAACGGTCATTGCCTGTTCCGGCGACAGGATTTCGTGCGTTGTCGCAGCGTTGCATTGCTGCAGGAGATCCTCAATGGAGGATGAATGATTGAGATGGGTAAGGAGGAGATACTCTTCGGGCCCGATCCGGTAATACACATGCCGAACCGTGTCCTCGACAACGTAATAGTCCCTGCCGCCTTCCTTTGCCGGAGTAAAGCGCAGACCGGGCCGAAGCCGGGGCATGGTAGAGGAGCGGCTTTCCATGGGAGTTACAGCAGGGTATCAAACAGGCTGAGCAGCGTATGCCAGGGTTTGCGAAACATAAGCCGGCCAAGCATACGGGTACCGGCATGGATTTTTGCCTTGCCGCGCATTCCCGGATGGAGCAACCCTTTTGGATTATCAAATTCGAGGATACCGATAAAAACATTGGCGTTGTTTTTGATCTGCGCCCTGGGCTCGATCCGTTGCAAATGTTTTTCCCAGGCTCTTTCCTGATAGGCGGCAAACCGAACGGTGACCAGTCCATTTTTCGGCACCTGGGCTATATCTTTTTCCGGGATGGCGACTTCGACTTCCATCTGTTTCAGGGGAGCAACTTCAAACAGCGTCTGCCCACGGTTCACCGGACTGCCTTCCGCCCGCTGCAGATCGCCGGTCAGGACCATGCCGGTGACCGGACTGGTAATAAGCAGGTGCTGTTGCTGTTCCTTTAACTGGGTGATCTGCTGATCAATTTTGCGCATATCCAGGCGGGCGACCTGGGCGGCGGCGGTGTTGCCCCTGGCCGTCTCCTGGTCCAGTTTCTTCTTTGCCTTGTCCCGTTCCGCCTGCAGGGCGGCAAGCTCAACCTCGGTTTGCCGACCGTCAAGGCGCGCCAGAACATCGCCTTTGTTCACCCGGTCACCGGGCCGGACCTTGCTCTCTTTGAGCAGACCGTTGTAGCGGGAAACGACAAATCGGGTAAACCTGGGCCGGACAACTGCGTCCGCG
>JALSNT010000342.1 GCA_026986885.1 Desulfobulbaceae bacterium | reverse complement strand
AGGCTGCCACCGGGATTCCCCTGCGGTCATCAATGGGATACAGGGTTCCGGCCAGGGCTGTTGCCGCGGTGAAACGATCCCGCAAGGGCGCAAGGGTTGCCGCAGCCACCCATACTCCCATGGACCAGGCTAACAGATCCACCTGTTCATACTCCGGCAGCCATGAAAGATCGGGCAGGGAGAGATCCCGGTAATCGTAACAGAAAAAGAGATCGCTTTTGGGAAAGATACAATCCTGGAAGGGTTCCGGTCCCATGGACCAGCCGGCCATGAACAGGATACAACGGGATCGGCCTTTTTTTTGCAGCTTGATGCCCTTCATCGATTTTTTTCCATGGCCTCGGCAATCAGCTTCGGCAGCGGCGCGAGATCTTCTTTGCGCATGGCGGCCGTCAGGGAGAGACGCAGCCGGGAGGTGCCTGCGGGCACGGTGGGCGGCCGCATCGCCGTAACCCAATAACCCTGTTTCCGCAAGTCTTCGGCAACCTGCACGGCCCTGTCCGCATCCCCGATCAGCACCGGCACGATGTTGGAGTTGCCCCTGGTTTCCAGACCATGTTGCATAAGGATTTGCCGCAGGTTATCGGCAAGCCCCCGCACATGCTGCCGTTCTTTGTCCATGGCCGCAATCTTCGGCAGAATAAATAAAAGCCAGGCAAGGGAAACCGGTGGTAGACCGGTGGTGAAGATAAGGGAGCGGGCGGTGTTGATCAGGTAATTCCGCACAACCCCTGAGCAGATAACAAAGGCGCCCTGCCCTGCCCATGCCTTGCCGAAGGTACCCACCAGCAGATCAACTCTAAAACGCACGCCATGTTCTTCGGCCAGACCAAGACCCATTGTGCCGCGTATCCCGACTGCATGCGCCTCATCCACATAGAGAATGGCCCGGTACTTTTCTTTTAGCCGTGCCAGCCGGACCAGGTCGGCCTGGTCGCCGTCCATGCTGAAAATCGACTCGGTGACGATAAACACCTGCCCGTACTTTTCCCTTTCGGCGGCAAGCAATGTGTTCAGCCGCCCATAATCAAGATGCGGATAGCGGATTACTTTGGCCCGTGACAACCGCATGCCGTCAATCAGACTGGCATGGCAGAGCTTGTCTGCCAGGATCAGATCACCTTTTTGGGCCAGCGCGGCCAGGATACCGATATTGGCGTGATAACCGGAGTTAAAGACCAGGGCGGTCGCCGGGGAATACAAGCGGGCAAGTTCTTCTTCCAGCTGCCGGTTTATTGACCGGTTGCCGGTCATCAGCCGTGAAGCCGTGGCGCCGGGGGCAAAACGGGCCGGGAGATTGTCCGGGTCAAGTTGCCGGTAGAACGCGGCCGCAAGTTGCCGGTTTCCGGCCAGACCAAGATAATCATTGGATGCCAGGTTCAGGTACTCCCTGCCCCTGTATGCCACCCGGCTGCCGGCGAGCGGGCAAAGCTCCACAAGTCGGCGTTCAAGGCCTGATTGACGGATATCCTCCAGCCTGTCGGCAAGCCGTTCTACCAGATCGTTCACCGCTGATGATCAACCGACATACTGATTATACATCTCCTCATTAAAGCCAACCACCAGCATGCTGCCGATTTTCAGCGTCGGCGCCCGCAGATTGCCGGTGCGGCCCAGGCAACTTTTAAGGATGTCCTCTTTGTTATCCGTTTTCGGATCAAAGGTGACCACCTTCTTTCCCTTGCCGACCACGATTTTGTCTGCGCCGGAGAGCAGCTTCCAGGCATCTTCGTCGGCAATTTTCATCTTCCTGGCCTCTACGGCCTCATCCACCGTAATACCTTTTTCGTCAAACACAGCCTGTGCTTTGGTGCAGGATTTTCAGCCCTTGCGCAGGTACGCCCAGTCGATTTTCATTGTTATTCTCCTTGTAAATGGTTCGTATTGATTCTGCATTTTTAGCCCATCGAGCGAAATCCTGCCAGATATTCAACCGGAAAACATATTCCATCTTGCGGTTTTCTTCGATATACTGGTAGATATCATACAATTTCATTCCCGTTTCATCTTCAAAAATGGATATTTTATGCGGTTTTCCCCCTTTTTTCTGCTTGTTCCGCTTTTGCTGATTCTGTCCGCCTGTGCTCCCAAGGCGCCGCCTCCCGTTGCCGTACAGGCACCGGACAGAAGGATTGACTATCTGACTGAAGTAAAACCGATTCTCGATAAACGCTGCGTGGTCTGTCATTCCTGTTACAATTCTTCCTGCCAGTTGAAGCTCAGTTCCTTTGAGGGAGTGGATCGCGGCGCCGACAAGAAGAAGGTGTACAATTCCATACGGCTGAAGACCATGGATCCGACCCGGCTGTTCATAGACGCCCAAACCACGGAGCAGTGGCGAAAAAAAGAGTTTTTCAGCGTTACCGACAGTTCCGCTGCTCCCGGGTTCAATAACTCGCTCATGCTGCAGTTGCTGCATCATAAGATGAACCATCCCAAACCCGGTGGTTCCTATTATCCCGAGGCCGAAGACCTTACCTGTGCTGAAAACGGCAGCGAGTTAGGCGGTTATCTGGAAAAACATCCCAACGGCGGCATGCCATTTGGCTTCCCGCCTCTGAAAAAAGAAGAATTTGCCACCATGGCCGGCTGGCTGGTCCAGGGAGCGCATGGGCCGAGTGTTGAGGAACAGAAAAAATTGACCGAACCGGCTGCCGAAGACCGGGCCGCGATTAAACGCTGGCAGGATTTTTTCAATCAGGAGGATGCCAAACATGCGGTCATGGCCCGCTACCTGTATGAGCATCTCTTTCTGGCCCA
>JALSNT010000341.1 GCA_026986885.1 Desulfobulbaceae bacterium | reverse complement strand
CTGCGGCTGAGTGTTTTGCTGAAACGAAGTGAGGAACCCGTCTTGCCCGCATAGGCGATTTTGATTTCCGGGCGGCTGCCGTGGTTGTCCATGCGGGCAGGATCTTCATTGGAGTCGGCCAGGACCTTTCCCCGGCCGTTGATGACGGTAATGCGGGTCGATGCCGCCCTGCCTGCCTGTCGACAAAATTCCTGTAATCCATTGGGATTGGCGCTGAGCAATTGCTGGATATGAGGGCGAAGCAGTAAGGTACGGTTACCGATATCCTCCCTCATCTGCTGGTAATAAAACGACTTTATCATTGCGCTTTCGTACCAGGAACCGATGGCAATGGAGCCGATAACAATCAGGAGGACGGCCAGAAAGATTTGCCAGAAAAGTCGTGTGTTTTTCATGGGGCGCCGACAGTGACGTGGAAACGTCGATCTACAGAAAAGTAAATGCCGGGACGATGCACCATATTCTCCTATTTTTCTTCCCGAATACGATAGCCTATACCACGAACGGTTTCTATGCAGGCACCGGTCTTCCCTAATTTTTTTCGCAGTCCGAAGATCTGTACGTCCACGGCACGCGGAGTGATGATATATTCATACCCCCGGCAGTGGTCGATAATCTGTTGCCGGGTAAATACCCAGCCGGGACGACCGGCTAATTGTTCAAGGATAGTGAACTCCGTTGTCGTCAGATGAACGGGTTCGCCGTTGACCGTGACTTCGTGTCGGCCGCGGTGAATGGTCATGGAGTGAATCGTCAGGACTTCTTCCTGTCCCGGCCGTTGTCTGGTGAGAATTTTTTCCTGTTTTTTACGCAGCTGGGTCTGGATTCGGGCGATGAGCACCCGGGGGCTGAAGGGTTTGGTGATATAGTCGTCCGCACCACAGGCCAGGCCGGTGATGATGTCATCTTCCTCGCTTTTTGCCGTCAGCATGATAACAGGGGGCTGCGAATCAAAATTTTTTGCCCGGATCATCGTGCAGATCTCCATGCCGTCCCGACCGGGAAGCATGAGGTCCAGCAATATCAGGTCAATTTTTTCCTGCTCAAGTATCTGCAGCCCTTCTTCACCGGAATCGGCACAGGTTACATTGAAGCCGGCTTTAATCAGGTTGTAGCTGACAAGCTGCTGGATATCAGTGTCGTCTTCCACGACCAGGATAGTTGCCTTTCCCACGTAGTTTTTTCTCCACGTAATATTTGCCGTATTCATCATCATTGTACATTTCCATTATGATCCTACAAGGGAGAAAAATGCTTGCAAGAAAAATTAACGCCCTCATGAAATCCTAACATGAGCCTAACCAAATCTTAAAATGAACGAAGTAGTGTTTTTGGTCATATCTGTTAATGAGTGCATAAATGGAGGGATACATCGTGGTCCATCAGCTGACCTTTCACCGGGAAATAGACCGGTTAAAGAAAAAATTCATGGTGCTTGGTTCCCTGGTGGAAGACCGGGTGCAAAAGGCCTGCCTTGCCATTGAGACCAGGGACCCTGATCTTCTTGAAGAGATTATCGGCTCCGACTGGGAGATTGATGAAATGGAAATCGAGGTGGAGGAGGAATGTCTGAAAATCCTGGCCCTGCACCAGCCGGTTGCCCGTGACCTCCGTTTTCTGGTCGCCGTAATCAAGATCAACAATGAGCTTGAGCGGATTGGTGATATTGCCGTCAATATTGCCAAACGGGTACAGGTGATCAACAAGGATGCCGGTATCAGGACAATGGTTGATTACGATCCCATGTCCGGCAAGGTTATGAATATGCTTAAACACAGCCTGGATGCCCTGGTCACCGAAGATGTGCATCTGGCCAGGTTGATTTTTCTTGAAGACGCGGAGGTCGATCGGCTCCGTAACCAGGCGTACAAGGAAATTATCCGCGAGCTCAATGCCGGACCGGGGCACGCCGCCTGTCTCGTTAATCTGTATCTCCTCGCCCGTCATCTTGAGCGGATAGGCGACCGGGCAACCAATATCGCCGAAGAAATTATTTATCTTGTTGAAGGCGAAATAGTGCGTGGGGAGGCGGACTGAGGTGTCTGTCGGTTTTTTTCTGTTTTTTCTGCTGATTCTTTCCGCCGGCGCCTACATGCAGGGAAAGAGAAAGGCCTTTTCTCTTTCCCGGTTGGCGGACGGCAGGGGAGGAAAAAAGCCGCTGCACTCGTTACCGGGCTATTACGGACTGCTGACAGCGCTTGGCTGCCTGCTGCCGGCCCTTCTTATTATAGCGATCTGGGCGGCATGTTCCGATTCCATTCTGACGGCGCTTACCCTGCAGACCCTGCCGCCTGCCCTGCAGAATCTACCGCCGGATCAGTTGAATCTTCTGGTCAATGATCTCCATAATCTGATCGCCGGCCATGTTGCCGGCCGGGATATCAGGCCCGTATTGCAGCAGGCGGCCGAGCGATATATTGCAATGCAGCACCTTGCCCGTCTCCTGCTGGCCGCCGTCCTGACGGCGGTCGCCCTTTTTTCCGGTTTGCTTGTCTACCGAAGGATCCGGCCGGAGATGCGGGCCAGGAATCATGTTGAGCGGTTTATCCGCTACGGTCTTATTGCCTGTTCGACCATTGCCGTCTTTACTACCATCGGCATTGTGCTTTCCGTACTCTTTGAATCATTACGTTTTTTTAGACAGGTGCCCCTGACGGATTTTCTTTTCGGTCTGAAATGGAGTCCGCAGATGGCCCTGCGTGCCGATCAGGCCGGTTCCTCGGGCAGCTTTGGCGTGCTGCCGGTACTGGCCGGCACCTTTATGATTTCCGGGATTGCCCTGGCGGTAGCTGTGCCTGTCGGCCTGATGTCGGCAATTTATCTCTCTGAATATGCGGGTAATAAAGTGCGGGTCTGGGCCAAGCCCGTGATGGAGATTCTGGCCGGGCTGCCCACGGTTGTCTACGGTTTTTTTGCCGCCCTGGTGGTCGCGCCCTTTATTCGTCATGTCGGCGTACTGCTTGGCCTTGATGTGTCATCTGAAAGCGGTCTGGCTGTCGGGCTGGTCATGGGGATTATGATTATTCCCTTTGTGTCGTCCCTGGCCGATGATGTGATAAATGCCGTTCCCCAGTCCATCCGGGATGGATCCTTAGGGTTGGGAGCAACCCGGAGCGAAACCATTATCCGGGTTATTATGCCGGCGGCCCTGCCGGGCATTGTCGCTTCTATTTTGTTAGCGGCTTCCCGGGCAATCGGTGAGACCATGATCGTGGTCATGGCCGCCGGTCTTGCCGCTGGATTGACCGCGAATCCCCTGCAGTCGGTTACAACGGTGACGGTTCAGATTGTAACGCTGCTGGTCGGTGATCAGAAGTTCGACAGTCCCAAAACTTTAGCCGCCTTTGCCCTGGGGCTGCTGCTCTTTGTCATAACCATGATTCTCAATGTTATCGCCCTTTACGTTGTGCGCAGATACAGGGAAAAATACGAATAGGTGGCATATGGATCATCGACCTGACCCTGAAAACGGATCATCAAATATGGCCGCAGAGAATGGTGCAAGCACCATGGAGCTGATTAATCGCTGCCTGGCGCGCCGCTATCGTAAAGAACGCTGGTTCAGGCGTTGCGGTTTGGGAGCCGTTATTGTAACTATTGGTTTTTTAGGAATTCTTTTTGGATCTATTGTTGTCAATGGCTGGTCGGCCTTTGAACAGGCCGAGATACTGCTCAAGGTACATTTTGATCCGGCCATGTTTGATGTCGATAATCTTGCCGCTGCAGATTACGGCGGCCTGGTAAAGAAATCCCTGCAGCGGATGTTTCCGGAAGTCAAAGACCGCCGCGATAAACGTAAATTAAATAAGCTGATCAGTATCGGGGCGGCCTTTATTTTACAGAATCATATCATCCACGACACCAGCCTGATCGGTAAAACCCTCAAGATATGGCTGCCCGTCGATGATGAGGTGGATATGTTTCTTAAAGGGTATATCCGCCGTGACGTCCCGGAGAGTGAACGGCGACTGACCGATCAACAGATTGGCTGGATTGACCGGCTGGTGGCCGGCGGACTCCTGAAAGAAAAATTTAATACCACTTTTTTTACCGCCGGTGATTCCCGGGAGCCCGAACTTGCCGGTATTCATGGGGCGGTAGCCGGTTCTTTTTTCACGCTCATTGTTACCCTGACCCTTTCCTTTTCCATAGGGGCGGCAACGGCCGTTTATCTTGAGGAATTTGCCCCCCGCAACAGGTGGACCGATTTTATCGAGGTCAATATCAACAATCTTGCCGCCGTCCCCCCCATTATTTTCGGCCTGCTCGGTCTGGCGGTCTTTCTCAATTTTTTCAATATGCCCCGATCATCACCCCTGGTCGGCGGCCTGGTACTCACCCTGATGACCCTGCCGACCATTATCATCACCTCAAGGGCATCGTTGAAGTCGGTGCCGTCGTCCATTCGTGAAGCGGCCTTTGCAATCGGTGCTTCCAAAATGCAGGCTATTATTCACCATATCCTTCCCCTGGCCATGCCCGGCATGATGACCGGGACCATTATTGGTATGGCCCAGGCCCTGGGGGAAGCCGCACCTCTGTTGATGATCGGAATGGTGGCCTTTATCGCGGACGTCCCCCACGGCTTTACCGACCCGGCAACGGTGTTGCCGGTACAGATATATCTCTGGGCCGATGCACCGGAGCGGGCATTTGTCGAGAGAACTTCGGCCGCCATCATGGTGTTACTGGCCCTTTTAATCAGCATGAATGGACTGGCCGTCTTTTTGCGCAAGAAATTTGAACGGCCCCGGTAAGGTCTAATCTCTTTTTAATCATTTTCTAATCCAATTCTAATATGGCCTGATTATAAAGAGGCTACAATGAGTTATTAACTTCGTGTTTTTTGTAACAAAAACTGAGGCGTATTTCAGGCGTCCTTTAATTAACTGCTATTCAGGAAGCCTAATAATGTGGAAGAAAAGTATAATCCTTACTGCGGCCTCCATGCTTGTTGCTGCTGCGGCCTTAAATGGTTTCGGGGCATCCGGTCGTGATTATATTGCAATTGTCGGCTCTTCAACGGTATATCCCTTTGCCGCTGCCGTGGCTGAACAGTTCGGTAAAACAACAAAATTTAAAACACCTAAAATAGAGTCCACCGGTTCAGGCGGCGGTATGAAACTGTTTTGTGCCGGCAATGATATCAATACTCCCGACATTACCAATGCTTCCCGCCGTATCAAAATGTCTGAATATGAAAAATGCCGGAAAAACGGGGTAATAAAAATCACCGAGGTTAAAATTGGTTATGACGGTATCGTTCTGGCCGGTTCCAGGGCCGCACCGCAGCTGAAGCTGACCAAAAAAGATATCTATCTTGCGTTGGCCAGAGACGTGCCCGATCCCAGGGGCGGTGAAAAAACGGTTGCCAACCCGTATACAACCTGGAAGGAGGTCAATTCGTCTCTGCCGGCCATGAAGATTGAGGTTTTCGGACCTCCGCCTACCTCGGGAACCCGTGACGCCTTTGTTGAGCTGGCCATGCAGGGCGGTTGCCAAAAGATCGGGTGGATCAAGGCATTGAAAAAGACGGATAAAAAGAAATTCAAGGCTCTCTGTCATGCTGTCCGTGAGGATGGTGCCTATATTGAGGCAGGTGAAAACGATAACCTGATCGTTCAGAAACTCGAGGCCGATCCCGATGCTCTGGGGATTTTCGGCTTTTCCTATCTGGATCAGAACGGGGACAAACTTCAGGGTTCATTTGTCGGTGGGGCTGCTCCCACCTTTGATAATATTGCCGATGGCAGATATCCACTGTCCCGGCCGCTTTTTTTTTATGTCAAGGATTCCCATGTCGGTATCGTCCCCGGTATGACTGAATATATCGCCGAGTTTACCAGTGACAGGGCCTGGGGGCCGGAGGGCTACCTTGCCGACAAGGGTTTGATCCCCGCGCCTGATGCCGAGCGCAGGCAGTCCGCTGCCGATGCCGGGGTATTGAAGCCGCTGGTACTCGGTAAATAATACAGTTCCACCACCGGATTTGACCAACGGAGCGCAGACTCCGGATGGGGTGAAACGCTCAATTCAGCTATCACCTCATCACTCATTTTTTCAGGATAGAAAAATGGCAACAACCATAGATGCAGCTTCCGGTATCCGGGATGTCTCTTCTGCAAAAACAGAGGGCTTGCACAGAGCCGGCATGAACGGGGAGTTGACCGGCAGAGAAGACCGGCGAACCGTCGGCGAGCCCTTTGTCGATAATCCCCGCATGACCTGCAGGGAGGTCAATGTCTATTATGGGGACAAACATGCGATTAAGGATGTTTCCATTGATGTGGCCGCCAATGAGGTTCTGGCCATGATCGGACCGTCCGGTTGCGGCAAATCCACTTTTTTGCGCTGCCTGAACCGCATGAATGACACCATTGATACCTGCCGGGTAAGCGGCGATATATTCCTGGATGAGCGCAATATTTATGGCCGGGATATCGATGTCGTACCGCTGCGGGCCGAAGTGGGTATGGTTTTCCAGAAACCAAATCCTTTTCCGAAATCCATCTATGAAAATGTGGCTTACGGGCCGCGCATCCACGGCCTGGCATCATCCCGGACGGAGCTGGACGCGATAGTTGAAGGCTCTTTGCAAAAGGCGGGTTTGTGGCAAGAGGTCAACGACCGGCTGAATCAGCCGGGCACGGGACTGTCCGGTGGTCAGCAGCAACGATTGTGCATTGCCCGGGCCATAGCCGTGCGGCCGGAAGTCATCCTCATGGACGAACCCTGCTCAGCCCTTGATCCGATCGCCACGGCCACGGTTGAGGATTTAATAGCCGAGTTGCGGGAGCAGTATACCATTGTCATCGTTACCAATAATATGCAGCAGGCGGCCCGGATCTCCCAGAGAACCGCTTATTTCCATCTCGGTAACCTGATTGAGGTAAGCAGCACCGATCGTGTTTTCACCAATCCCCGCCACCGGCTGACCGAGGATTATATTACCGGGCGTTTTGTCTGATTGCAGCCTCTGGTCAACGGTCACGATTACTCCATCAAACTGAGACAGTACAAGAGATAGCCGCCTGTCAACAGCAGGCCGTGCAGACGCCTGGTGCCCCCGGTTTTGTGGAGAATGGGGATCAGGACCAGGGTAAAGGCGAGCATGACCGGTAGATCGCGATGTAAAAGGACCGACGACAGTGGAAAGGGTTTGAGCAGACCGGTCAGGCCCAGGACCATGAACAGGTTAAACATGTTGGAACCGATAACATTGCCGATCAACAGGCCGGATTCATTATGCCGCAGGGCGGACAGGGAGGCCGCCAGTTCGGGCAGGGAAGTGCCGATGGCGGTAAGGGTCAGGCCGATGATCAACTCGCTGATACCGAAATAACGGGCCAGATCAACGGCGCCTCTGATAAAGAGGTTTGAGCCGGCCGCCAGCAGCAGCAGGCCCAGGAGAATCAGGGCCAGCATGAGCGGTAATCCCATCGTCTGCTCCGGCGGTTGCCCACCTTGTCGAGCGTCGTTTTGTCCGCTACGTCCGTTAAGGCCGACCACTATGGTATAGCCGATCAGGGTCAGGACAAAGAGCAGGCCCATGGCCCGGGGAAAAAAGCCGTAACCGCTGCAAAGCATGAGGAGAACTCCGCCGCCGGTCACCAGCAGCAGTTCCGTCCATACTTCCCCTATGGTCAGGGTGAGCGGGGCGAGCAGGGCGCAGCAACCCAGGATAAGGCCGACATTGGCTATGTTGGAGCCGATGACATTGCCGATCATGATGTCGGGATATCCATGAAAAGCCGCTGTCAGGCTGACAAAAAGCTCTGGAACCGAGGTGCCGAAAGCCACTATTGTCAGGCCGATCAACAGCGGCTTCATCCCCAGGCGAGCGGCCAGTCTGGTCGCGCCGCCGACCAGCGCTTCACCGCCGCCGACCAGCATAATCAGGCCGCCGACTACAAGGGTAACGGCATGCAGCATGATCGAATAACCTGTTGCCATTAAGAAATGAATTGGCGCATTTCCGGCTCGCCCTGCAGGCGGTAGGCCCGTTCAATGATGGGTTCCAGTTCGTGCTTTATTTCCCTGTATGGACGAATTTCCGGCAGGTCCGGCAGTGTTTTTTCCACGGGCGGCGGCGGATTGACCCGCATCTTTTTTTCCAGGTTTTGGCCGGTCTGTGGTGTCAGGCCGCCTTCCATGGCGCCGGACTTGTACGACCCAGTGCCGCCGAGGCCGCGCAGAAATCCCATGATGGTGCTGAGGTCGTTTTTTTGATAGAAGAGGTTGATCTCCTCGGCAATGGTTTCCTGTTCCTCCTTGAGTTCCTCCAGGTTGTCCCTGTATTCTTCCAGATGGTTGACGAGATCCCTGTACCTGTCGGCCACCATATTGACAAACCGGCTCTTTCTGGTCAGACCGTGCGGCTGCATATCGGCGAACACCCGTTTTCTGATGGTGGGCGATTCCGCCAGGTAGGGATCGTAAAAAAGTCGCTCATCAAGGCCGGCTACTTGAAAAAAGTCATGGATAAGCTGTTCACTTTTCAGTAGAATATACAGCCTGACCAGATCAAAGCCGATTTTTTGCTCAAGGCTTCTGAAGGCGGTAATAACAAGGCTGTCGTATTCCTTGATATCCTCTTCGATGAGTTTGCGAAAGCCGAAATATCGGTCGGCAATCTCCTTTTTGATCTCGTATGAGAGCATTTTGTCGATGTCCGGCGCCATGTTTCCTCCCTGCTGTGGATGAATGAAACGCTCAATTTAAGCCTATATTAAACTCTAATGAACCTCAGGTGACTTGTCGATGATATTTGTAAACGGGAAAATATTTCATAGCTGTCCCGGTCCGGGAGGTATGGCGTGAACCCTGCCTTCAGGCAACGGGACGAGGTTAAAGACAGGGTTCGTGAGAGTACGGATATTGTCCGTTTGATCGGCGAAAATATCGAATTGAAAAAGGCCGGCGTCAATTATGTAGGCCTCTGTCCCTTTCATGCCGAAAAAACACCGTCGTTTTCCGTTAATCCCGGGCGGCAGTTTTTTCATTGTTTCGGCTGTGGCGAATCAGGGGATGTCTTCACCTTTATGATGAAGTATCATCGCCTCTCTTTTCCCGAGGCCTTGAAAGAACTTGCCCGGCGCGCCGGTATCGACCTGCCTGAACGGGTATTGACTCCTGCCCAGCAGGAACAGCTTCGGCAGCGCGACCGGTTGTATGCGGTTAATGAAGCGGCGGCAGCTCTTTATCAGCAGACCTTGACGGATTCTCCCGTAGCGGAAAATGCCCGTTCCTATCTCGCCGGTCGCGGGATTCCTGATGATTTTATCGAAAAATACCGGCTTGGTTATGCGCCCGGTCCTGATCACGGCGGCTGGAATTTCATTACCGGCCTTTTGCAGAAAAACGGCATGGCCGTTGCCGATATTGAACGGGCGGGGCTGGCGGTCAAAAAAGAACAGGGCGGTTATTATGATCGTTTTCGTGATCGCGTGCTCTTTCCCATCTATGATATGAGTGGTCGGGTGGTTGCATTCGGCGGCAGGATACTCGGTGACGGCAAGCCGAAATACATGAACTCGCCGGAAAGTAAGATTTTTGATAAGAGCAGGTTGCTTTTTGGCCTCTATCAACACCGGGAGGTCATTCGCAGGCAGCAGAAGGCCCTGGTTGTCGAAGGAAATTTCGACCTTTTATCGCTGGCCGTACACGGTCTCGATAATGTGGTCGCGCCCCTGGGCACCTCGCTTACCAGGCAGCATGTCCGTTCCCTGCGCGGCTACTGTGAACAGGTGGTCCTTCTCTTTGACGGCGATGCCGCCGGTTTTAAGGCCGCCATGCGTTCCGTGCCGTTTTTTCTTTCGGAACGGCTGGCGGCCGGAGTTGCACTGCTGCCCGAGGGTCAGGACCCGGACAGCATGGTGCGGGAACAGGGTGTTGATGCCGTTATCGCCTTGATCGACGGGGCCGCACCCCTGCCTGAATTTGTCTTTGATGCCCTGGCCCGGCGGCATGGTCTTACCCTGGACGGTAAGAATCGTATTATTGCCGAGTTGCAGCCTTTGCTGAAAGCCGGTGATGCCGACCAGAGGGCGTTGATGATTGCCCATTTCAGCGAAAAACTGGGTGTGTCGCCGGAGCGGATGTCAACGGCAGCCGTACGGGTGCAATCGACGGTGGCTCCCCCGCCGGAGGACGGGCATTGGACAGGACCGGAAAAGCTTCCCCGCCGTTACCGCCAGTTGTTTGATTTTTTACTCCTCTATCCCGAGTTTTTTGATGATCTGCTGGCCGCGGGACTGGAAAGCGTTGTTCAGGAACGGATGCTCCTTGATTTTATAGCGTTTTTAAAGGAAATTCGTCGACAGGGGAATTGTTCGCCGGAGAAAATTTTTTCAGCGCTTCCGGAAGGCGGGGCCAGGAGATATGCGGCCGGTCTTTTTCTGCGGGCCGGCAACGGTACGGCGGAAGATGATTCCGGTTCCCGGGCCATGTGTAAGGAGCTGCTGGCATGGTTACAGGAAGAACGACGCCTGCAGGAGGAGGCGGAACTGCTGCAGCGAATCCGGGAGGCACAGGCGGCCGGAGACCGGGAAAAAATGATGGCGCTGTTGCGGAGGAAACAGGAGTGTGGGAGAAAAAGAACGGGTTTTTGTGATAACTTGTTGAAAAATGAGTAAATACTGGTACATTACAAATCCGTACTCTAAAAGGAGGCCGCAACAGTAGAAACCAGTGTTGTTTTTTGTCAATTCAGGTTTGATCGTTGCGTGTTGTTAACAAGAAAAGCCGCAGGGAAAAATGGGGTGCGTCGGCATTGTTTTTTTGCCGGCGTACAGGATGTTGAGTTCTGGAGAGGAGCGGAGTCTCCGGCAGAGAGTAATGGACTGTAACGATTCGGATTCGGATTTGGAATTGGAAACCGGCGAAGAGTTTACCCTTGATCTTGATGATTCCATGGTAAAATCATCCGATGAAGGGAATAGAGATGAGTGGGAGTTTGCTTTGGGAAAGACCGAGCGAAGAATTTCGGACGATCGTCGTACAGGTCGAGATCGAAGAAGGAGTGACGGCGGCCGGGTAGGGACGAGCAACGATCCCATGAATATTTATCTTCGGGAAATGGGCAGCCAGTCCTTGCTCAGCCATGAA
>JALSNT010000340.1 GCA_026986885.1 Desulfobulbaceae bacterium | reverse complement strand
CTTTGCCCTGTGCACAACGGGCCGGGGGACACCGGCCAGCGCTGCCACCTGGATACCGTAGCTGCGGTTGGTCGCCCCCTTGACTAATTTATGAAGAAAGATGATCGAGTCCTGCCATTCCCGGACGGCTATGGAATAATTTTGGATGCGTTTGTGGGTTGCGGCCAGTTCGGTCAGTTCGTGATAATGGGTGGCAAACAATGTCTTTATACCGAGGTTATTTTTTTTGATCAGCTCCTCGGCCACCGCCCAGGCAATGGAGAGGCCGTCATAGGTTGAGGTACCCCTGCCGATTTCATCAAGAATGACCAGGCTGTTTTCCGTGGCATTGTTGAGAATATTGGCAGTTTCATTCATTTCGACCATGAAGGTTGATTGGCCGCGACGAAGATCGTCCATGGCGCCGACCCTGGTGAATATCCTATCGACCAGACAGATATCGGCCCGGTCGGCCGGCACGAAGCTGCCTATATGGGCCATGAGAACAATAAGTGCTGTTTGTCGCAGCACTGTTGATTTACCGGCCATGTTCGGTCCGGTGATGATCAACAGTTCATTTTCCTGTTGATCAAGATGGACATCATTGGGCACGAAACGTCCTGCCGGTAATGCCCGCTCAATGACCGGGTGTCTTCCTTCTTCAATGGTGATGGCCTGGTCTTTATTGATCGTTGGTTTGCTGTATCCGTATTTCTTGGCGGCCATGGTCAGAGCGGCCAGAAAATCGACCCGGGCGATGGCTGCCGCAGTTTGCAGCAGTTCCTGCGACCGGGACGATATCCGGTTACGAATCTCAAGGAATAAAGAGTATTCCAGCTCAAGCCTCCGATCCTGGGCCGTGGCGATCTTGTTTTCCAGTTCCTTGAGTTCCGGGGTGATGAAGCGCTCGGCATTGACCAGGGTTTGTTTACGGATATAGTCGGCCGGCAGCTTGGATGCCTGGGCACGGCTGACTTCAAAAAAATATCCGAATACACGATTATAGCCGACTTTCAACTTGGGAATTCCGCTGCGTTCACGTTCTTTGGCTTCAAGGGAGAGGATGAGCTGTTTGCCGTCATGGAGCAGGGTGAGAAGCTCATCAAGTTCCTGGCTAAATCCCCTGTTGATCAAACCACCTTCACGCAGTGAGACCGGAGCATCGTCTCTTATAGCTGCATGGATAAGTTCATATAAATCTTCCAGGGGGTCCAGATCTGCCCCGATGGTTTGCAGGAGGCCCGGCGGGGTTGCCAGCAGCAGTTGTTTCAATTTCGGCAGCCGGGCCAGAGAAATGCCCAGACTGTTCATATCCCGGGCATTGCCCTGGCCAAGGGCCAGGCGGCTGCAAAGACGTTCGATGTCATATATTTTATCTAATATTTGCCGGATATTTTCCAGGAGATGGTTGTCGGAGAGCAACTGCTCTATGCTGCCCAGTCGTTGATGGATTTTTTGTTCATCCTGGAGGGGGAAGAGAAGCTGTCTATGGAGAAAGCGGGCGCCCATGGGGGTGCTGGTCAGATCAAGAACCCAGAGCAGGGAACCTGTCCGTTTCCCGCCGATGATCGTTTCGGTAAGTTCGAGATTGCGTCGCGATGCGTCGTCAATGACCAGATAACCGCTTTGGGCCAGGGGGCTGATTTTTTTAATAAAGGAAATATCGGTTTTCTGGGTTTCCCGGATATAGGCAAGGAGCGCCCCTCCCGCCCTGGCACCGGCCGGAAGTTGTTCACAGCCGAAACCGGCCAGGTTGGTGGTACCGAAATGCTCGGTCAGGGTGGTGAGTGCCGCCTCCCGTTCAAAATGCATTTCGCCCCGGACGGTGAGGCAGATATTTCCCAGCAGGCCTTGCACATCTTCCAGCAACGGTTGGATTTTTTCCTGATCATGCTCGGCTATGAGCAGTTCCGCAGGCTGCATGCGGGTAAGGTCATCAAGGGCCGGATCAAATGAGGCGGCAGGACAGCTACACTGGTTGATAAGAAAGTTGCCGGTGGAGACATCAAGAAAGGCCAGGCCGATGGTGGTTTGTTTTTTATTTGTCTTTTCAAGACAGAGGGCGGCGACAAAGGTATTGCTTTTCTCATCCAGGATCTGCTCGTCGGTGGTAACTCCGGGGGTGACGATACGAACCACCTCGCGGCGGACGATTCCTTTTGCTTCTTTTGGGTCTTCCACCTGTTCGCAGATGGCAACCCGGTAGCCGGCCTTGATCATTTTACCGAGGTAGCCGGATACGGCGTGAAAGGGGACCCCGCACATGGGTATTTTATTGACGGCATCCTTGGCTGAGCGGCTGGTAAGGGTTATACCCAGCACCTTGGAGGCGGTAACTGCATCTTCAAGAAACATCTCGTAAAAATCGCCCATGCGGTAAAAGAGGATTGCATCCTGATGCTGTTTTTTAATCTCCATATACTGACGGAGCATGGGGGTCATTTTTATTGGCTTACCCGTCATTTTTTTGTTGTTGTCCGGAGTTGTTGAAAATCCGGCGCCAGCAGATCAAAGGTGTGTCGGATATGCTGGGGGATTGTTCGGATGTCTGCACAGACCGTCATGAAATTATGGTCCTCCTGCCAGCGGGGCACAATGTGAAAATGGAGATGGTCGGCAATACCGGCACCTGCGGTTTTACCTAAGTTAAGGCCGATATTAAAGCCGTCGGGTGTAAGTGTTTTGCGCAGGATTGCGGTAGCATCGGCAAGCATGCCCATGAGCAGCCATTGTTCAGAGGTATTAAGTTCGCTGATATCGGCAAGGTGCCTGGCGGGAGCAACCAGGAGATGGCCGTTGGCATAGGGAAAGCGGTTAAGGAGAACAACCAGTTGGGCATCTCGATAGAGCAGCAGGTCTTTGGGATTCTGGAAACTGTCTCCGGCAGGCTCAAAGAGGCATCCCTGCGGCTGCTTTGTTCTTCCCAGCACATGCTCCATTCGCCATGGGGTCCAGAGGGTTTTCATGGCAGGCACGGCAGTTGAAAAATTTGAGCGGACAGAGTGTTGCCTGCCTCAAGGATAGCATAGGTTCCCGGGGAACCCCAGCGGCCGGTGGCTTGAAAACTTCCGGGATTAATGATCAACCGTTTGTTCTGATAGTGACAGACCGGCTGATGGGTATGACCGTAAATGACACAGTCGGCCTCCGGGAAAATGTCCCAAAGACCGGATTCAATATCATAGCCTAAATGGGCGCCATGGGTCAGGCCGATGGAGAATCCTCCCAGAGTAAAAACAGTTTCGCGGGGAAGGATTTTTTGTGCCGTTCCCCTGCACATATTGCCGTGGACCGCATAAACGGTTTTATCGGCAAAGGCGTCAAGGATGCTGATATCGGTGAGGTCGCCGGCGTGGATAATGATCGCACAGTCGGAAAAACAATGTTCAATCAGTCGGCGGAATCGCGAATTCGCCCCTGTGCTATGCGTATCGGAAAGAATGCCTGCTTTAATCGTCATGAAGTGAAATCCTGATAATGATCTTTGCCGTCATATTCTAAAGGAGTTGCCTCGGGAAAACAAGCAAAGAGAGATACCTGATGAAAAATCCGCGAGCTTTGCAGAAGCAGTTGCAAAAAGTATGGAGATTGCGTACTGTTTTTACCTGAATTGAGGTTTTAATTATTTCCCTTGGATTCAATGGAAGAAATTGTTTTTTTTAACAGTTTTTTAAGGTGAATATATGTACTCAGCTTCAGATCTTCGTAAAGGGCTCAAAGTGCAGATTGATGGCGAACCCTATATAATAATTGATTTTGAATTTTCCAAGCCCGGCAAGGGTCAGGCGCTGTATCGGACAAAAATGCGCAATATGATAACGGGTAATCAGTTTACCCAGACCTATCGGTCTAATGATAAGTTTGAAAAGCCCGATCTTGAAGAGCGCACCATGCAGTTTCTTTATTCCCAGGGCGATGAGTTTCATTTCATGGACACCTCATCCTATGATCAGATTTTCATTACCCGCGCACAACTCGGTGATAACATAAATTTTCTTGTTGACAACATGGAAGTGCAGGTGCTGTATTTTGGGGAAAAGCCCATTGACATCAGCCTGCCTATTTTTGTCAATCTGGCGGTCACCCGGGCGGATCCCTGGGTGAAAGGCGATACTTCGGGAACCGATACCAAGCCGGTGACCGTTGAAACGGGATATCAGCTGCAGGTCCCGCCGTTTGTTGAAGAAGGGGACAAAATACAGATAGACACAAGGACCGGGGACTATATGACACGGGTCAAGGAGTAAAGCAGGGTCACCTGTGCATTGCCCTTGCTTGACCATTCAGTATGCTCTCGCCCGCAGGACTCAAACAGCGCAGTGACTTTATCCAGTCGCTGCGGCTCTTTTTCCGCAAACGGGATTACATTGAGGTCGATACCCCCATCCGGCTGCCGGTTTTCCTCCCTGAAGCGGAAATTTTTCCCTATGCCAGTGAGAACTGGTGGTTGCAGACATCTCCCGAATTATCCATGAAGCGTCTGCTGGCCCGGGGCGTGTCCAGAATTTTTCAGGTATGTCACTGCTTTCGCAGGGAAGAAAGCGGTCGCCTGCATGCCTCGGAATTTACCCTGCTCGAATGGTATCACGTCGGCTGGGATTATCAGGATTTAATGCGGGAATGTGAAGAGCTTGTCCGGACGCTTGCCTCTGTCTGCCGGGAGTTGCCGGGGATAGTAAACGGTGACACGCTGCTCTACCACGGCCGGAAGATTTTTTTTAGCGTTCCCTGGCAGCGTATGAGTGTAGAAGAGGCCTTTGCCGCTTTTACCGGGACAACACCCGTCCAGGCCCTGAAAGATGAATGTTTTGACGAGCTGCTGGTGACGGAAATTGAGCCGCATCTGGGATGGGAACGCCCATTGTTTCTCTACGATTATCCTGTGCAGTTAGCTTCCCTGGCTCGGAAAAAATCAGCTGCTCCGCATCTGGCCGAGCGTTTTGAGTTGTATTGCTGCGGGATAGAGCTGGCCAATGGTTTTTCCGAACTGGTTGACCCGGAACAACAACGGAAACGGTTTTTGCATGAACTTGCCGGGATGCAGCGTCAGGGCAGGAAAGGGGAAATGCCGGAATTATTTTTGCGGGACCTGGCACAGGTATCAGATGCTGCAGGAATTGCCCTTGGCGTTGATCGCTTGCTCATGCTTTTTCTGCAGGCAGATCGGCTGGCTGATGTCCTGCCCTTTGCCGAAGAATAACAGTTTTTTACTAATTCATTATTTGTCTTTTATCTTTTGATGTTATATTCTGTTGTTACAGGATACCGGGAAAAGGATATTTTTGCTCACCCTCCACCTGGATGAATTCCATCTCCGGCAGCAGGAGAGCTGTAAGCTTCCCGCCATAGACGGCGCCGGTATCAATACCGATTTTATTGGCTTCCACCAGAGGATTCGGGAAGACAGTATGTCCAAAGATTACCTGTTTGCCGAAGTTTGCAGAAGAGCGGATAAAACGGTCCCGAACCCAGAGACACCAAGCCGCTGTCTGGCGGCTGAGATGTTTTCCCGGCTGCAGCCCGGCGTGCACGTAAATATGCTCTTGATCCTCGTGATAAAGGACCAGAGAATCAAAAAAGGCTCTGTGGTCGGCGGGGAGCCGGTCAAAGAGGTCATCTTCGTCCTCCGGAGAAATTCCATAACTCTCCAGCGTCTGCAGACCGCCGACTCGGAGAAACATTGAACGATCAATTCCGGCGAGATAATTATAAAACATCAGCTCGTGGTTACCCTTCAGAAAAATGACCTGGAGAGTCGGGTTTAGCTTCAGTTGCAGCAAGGTTTCGACAACCTGACGAGACTGGGGGCCGCGGTCAACATAGTCTCCTAAAAAGATGAGCGTGTCCACCCGGTCGATGACCTTGTGCAGGAGGCTGGTCAGGGAGGAGAGGCAACCATGAATATCTCCGATTACACATGTTGCCGACGGCTGATTTTTTGAGGTATTCACTGCAGGTCAGGTTTGAGTAAGTTGTAACTTTTTTTGGTCCGTTATTATTAAACAATATATATACAGTATTTAATACCATAGCAGTATAGATCATGGAAAATCAGCAGCGTCAACAGGTAAAAAAATATATTGATCTTCTGGCTCAACGCTGGCAGCTGATCACGGCATGTATTCTGGCTGCGTTGACCATCGGCCTTGGCATATATCTCATGCTGCCGAAACTATATCACTGCACAGCCCTGCTCAGCTATGAAAAGCAGCAGATAAATCCCGGTCGCATGGCACCCGAGCGCCAGGGCCAGCGACTACGGGAAATCGTCAGTACGCTCAGTGAGCTGGTGATGAGCAGAAATAATCTGGAAGAATTCATCAAACAGTTTGATCTCTATCCGGAGGCCAGAAAAAAGTTGCCCATAGAAGATGTCATTGAGTTAATGCGGAAAAATATCAAGGTGACTCCGTCTTCGCGTGGGGATACTTTTTCGGTGACTTTTCAGGGAACCAGACAGGATAAGGTCCTTAAGGTGACCAATGGACTGGCCGCAAAGTTTATCGAAGAGAATTTAAAATACCGTGAGGAGCGGGCGACAGAGACCTCTAAATATACAAAGGATGAGTTGACCATGGCCAAAGCCGTTCTTGATAAAAAAGAACAGGCCATGCGTGATTTTAAATTAAAGCACTACAATGAAATGCCTGAACAGCGTGCCGATAACCTGGCCCGCCTCACTTCGTTGCATACGCAGTATCAAGGGATTCAGGATTCCATACAGGATCTGGAGCGTACCCGGGTGATGGCCCAGGAACAGATATCTCTGCGTAAACGATTGGGCAGTGCCCTGGCCGGTAATCAACCGTCCGGGCCAGGCAACAGGCCGACTGACCAGCCCATGGGAAAATATGAACGATTACAGCGCCTCAAACAGTATCTGGCGTCATTACGCGGAAAATATACGGAGAAACATCCCGAAGTACGCCGCACTCGGCAGATGATCTCCAGGCTGGAGGCTGAGCTGCGTGCCAATCCCGATTCCGGTAAGGCAATGAACGATAAGGTTGCCCGTGTTCCCCTGGATCCGGAAATTCAGCAGTTGAAGTTTCAAATCAGAGGAATCGATTTGAATATCAAGAAGTTGAAAAACGATCAAAAAAAGGTGCTGGCAAGCATCAAACAATATGAGAAATATGTTGAGGCAACGCCTGTTCGCGAAGCGCAATGGAATGCCCTGACCAGGGATTATAATGAACTGCGCCGTAATTATGATTATTTAGTATCGCAAAATCTGCAGGCGGCCTCAGTTGAACACCTTGAGCGCAAACAAAAGGGCAGTAAGTTTAAGATAATCGATCCTGCCCGTTTTCCCGATAAACCATTCAAACCGGATTTTAAGAAAATGCTGCTCCTGGCCCTGGGCGCCGGCGGTGGCCTTGGCGTTGGTTTGACCCTGGTCTTCGACTTTCTGGACACCTCCTTTAAAGATGTAGGTGAAATTGAATCCACGCTCGGGGTGAAGGTAATCAGTGCGGTTCCTTATATTGAAATAGATGAGGAGACAAAGAAAAAACGTTTTCGAACCTTGCTTTCCGGGATTCTTTTTTTTCTGTACACCCTCCTCTTGATAGGGGCCATGGTGTATCTTTATTTTCAGGGTAAGATTATTGTTTAACAGGAAACGCTATATTTTTTCCCACAATTTAAAAGAGTTGTTCGCGAATGTATAAAAGATTTTACGGTTTCACCCGGGCACCTTTTGATCTGAGCCCGGATCCTGAGCGGGTTTTCATGAGCTGGACCCACAAAGAAGGATTGGCGGTCCTGGAATATGGAGTCGTCGGCAAAAAAGGTTTTCTGGTACTGACCGGAGCTGTCGGTACCGGTAAAACGACCTTGTTACAGACCCTTGTCCGCTCACTTGAAGGCAATGTTCACACCTGTCTTCTCAACAATCCAAGGTTGAGTCGCGACGAATTTTTTTCCTATCTGGCCCATGCATATAATTTGCAATGGGATGGAAATAAGGCCCTTTTTCTGATTGAACTGGCCAGGTTTTTTAAGGAATGCGGCAGAAAAAAAGAACGGGTTCTGTTGATTATTGATGAAGCCCATGTCATTCCCGTTGCCCAGATGGAAGAGATTCGACTTCTCTCTAATCATGATCCCACCGGCGGCGACGTTTTTTCGATTTTTCTCGTTGGTCAACCAGAACTTGATGCCCATCTCAAAGATGAACGACTTTTACCTCTGCAGCAGCGAATCGGTATTCGCTTTCATCTTGAACGTTTTACCCGGGATATTACCGTTCAATATATTATTTTCAGGTTGCGGATGGCAGGGGCCAGAAATCTGGATATCTTTACCGAAGACGCCCTGACCCTTATCCACGCAGTGAGCGAGGGAACGCCCCGGCTTATTAACATTATCTGTGACCATGCTCTGTTGACCGGCTTTGCCAATGACAAACCGGTTATTGACGCAGATGTCATAGGGGAATGTGTGCAGGAACTGCAACTGCCGACGGACGCCACGGATTTACTTGCGAAAACGGAACCATTCGCCGGACAAAAAAAGAATTTGTATCTGGCCGGCGGCCTTCTTGTTGGTGTCCTTTTGGTCCTGTTATTGTTGGAGGTATTGCCCTGGACCCGGGCCTACTCTCCTCTTGGTGCCTTACTGCCGGCTGAGTGGCTGCAATACCTGCATCAACTGATTAACAGTGGAGGAAAATAGTGGGAAAGTTTTCCAAGGCCCTGGATAAGGCAAGTCATTCTACTCAATCAGCTATCGGTGAACAGTCGCCGGAAACCCGGGCGGTTGAAGACAAGCCGGTTCGCCGGTCGGTGGTCGGCCCTCTTCGAAAAACAGCTAGACAATATTCATCTGGTTCCTGGGATAAGCGGCTGAGCCAGGCTACGACGATGACCGGTCCTGCTGCGGAGAGTTTTCGTACCCTGCGCTCAAGGATTCTCCATCCCGCAACCGGGGTAGTGCCTAAGAGTTTACTTATTACCAGTGCTGTTCCCGGTGAGGGCAAGACGTTTGTCTGCGCAAATCTTGGTGTTGCGCTGGCTCAGGGCATCGATCAATACTGTTTAATGGTTGATTGTGATTTACGAAAACCGGCCCTCCATAAATTGTTTGGCCTGTCACCCGACAGCGGTCTTGCCAATTTTTTACGTGATGGTGATGACTTGGCTTCCATGATTATTGCCGCCGGGGTGAATACGCTGTCTTTATTACCCGCTGGACCGCCGCCGGTGAATCCTGCGGAACTCCTTGCTTCAGGAAATATGACCCGTCTGGTGGACGAGCTGGAAAGCCGTTATGATGATCGGATTATTCTTTTGGACAGTCCGCCGCTGCAGGCAGCCTCCGAGACGGCCGTTCTTGCCAGGCAGGTGGATGGTGTCATTCTTGTCGTGCGCTGGGGCGGCAGTAGACGGGAGCATTTGCTGAAACTTGTGGAATTAATCGGAGCCGACCGAATTGTCGGGGTTGTTTTTAATGCCTTTGAGACGAACATCATGGATACCAAGCTGTTCGGATCTTATGAATATTATGCCTATGAAGAGACATCCTGAGAGGGGGGCAGGAGGAGGTTTTTAAAAAATTGCATTGAAAATCATGAAAAATGGGCGGCATGAACTAAAGTTCATGCCGCCCATTTTTTTTTAGGCTTTTCCGGGTTGCAGGGATGAATTTACCGCATGAACCAGAGCAGGCCGGTGTATTTCAGGCAGATGAGGATCAGGGCCCCTGCCAGCATCCTTTTCAGGAAGATTTCCGGCAGTTTTTTCTGAATTTTCGGGCCGATGACACCGCCGCACATGGCGCCGGCGGCAATCAAGGCAGCCATGATCCAGTCCGGCTGGTAGCCGCCCAGGATATATTTGGCAATACCTCCCACCGAGGTGGCGAATGCGCCGGACAGGGCGATCGGCACGGCTAAATACATCGGGTATCCGACCATGGTGGTCATGAACGGCATGAACATAAAACCACCGCCAACGCCGAAGGACGAGGCGATGATACCCATGACCAGACCGCCGATCAGCATCATCAGTGGTTTGGCGACAAAGGTTTCTCCCCAGAATTTCATGTTAAACTGGATGAAATTGAATTTTTCAAATTCAATGGAACCCATTTCCAGCGCCTTGCCTGAAGATTTAGCTTCTTTTACGGCAGCGTTGAATTTATCGACAATGGCCTTCATGGCCTTTTTCTTTTCAATGGACGAGGGCAGGGATTCAATAAACAGCTTGATGCCGATAACCAGGCAGATGATGCCGAGGTAGAATTTGAAGGCAGCGAGATTCAGATATTTTGCCGACAGAGGCGGGCCGATGAAAAAGGCACCGGTCAGGATACCTATAACAAAGGGAATTGCCACCGGGGTCGCAAATCGTTTCTCTTTCATGTAAGTGAAGAGACCGGTCAGCGGTGAACAAAGCGTCAAAAACAGGTTAGTGGGTTTAATGGTATTACCGGCATTGATACCGACTGGACCTTTGGTGCCGATAACCGTAATCTGGTAAGCTGCGGTGAAGAGACCACCGGCGGCCCCCATGATGACAAACAGAATGCCGATGACAAAAGCGCCCCCGAAAACAACCAGGGGATTCATATAGACGTTACCGGTTTTGAAGAAGAAGCCTGATTTTTTAATGGTGAAGGTCTTGATCTTTTGTCCGTTTACATAAACGGCCATGGTTGTATCAGGTGCGATATTTTTGTACGGCGTCATGGTGACGGAGAATTTGCCGGTATCTTTGTCCAGCTTTAAGGAAACCCCTTTGTTCCAGGCCTCTTTCTGTGTTGACTGGTCACTGAGGATCATACGGGCATTACCGCCGCCAATGGCCTTTTCCTTGGAGATGGTGTTGATGCCGAATTTCTTCTCATGGGTGAATATAAGAAAATTCCATTGTTTTTCCGTGGTGATCGGGGCAAGCATGGAGCGGGTGGATTCCTTGATTGCCGTCCATTTTTTCAACTTGTTGACCCTGACCTTGTATTTAAAGGGGGGAAAGGCAAAGATACCTTTGGTCTGCCCCTTGTCGGCCTCGATAGCCGTGGCCAGTTGCTTCGGTACGTTGGTGACCACATAGTAGATGGCCGGGATAGCGGTATCGCCGAATTTTTTGGTCAGTTTTGCCCGTTCCTTGGAACCGGGAGATTCCGCAGGA
>JALSNT010000339.1 GCA_026986885.1 Desulfobulbaceae bacterium | reverse complement strand
TTGAAGCAAATAAAACGATGCGCTATTCTTGCATAACTTGATGAACTCGTAAAAAGTTCAAAGCAACCATGACTGAAAAATCTAAAATAACAATCATTTCCGGTGGCCAGACCGGGGCGGACCAGGGCGCCCTGGACGCGGCAATCAACCTTGGGATACCGCACGGCGGCTGGATAACCAGGGGGCGAAAAACGGAAACCGGACCATTACCTGAAAAATATCATCTGAAAGAGATTAAATCCGCCCGCTATCGCGACCGGACGGAAAAAAATGTGCTGGCCGCCGACGGGACCCTGCTTTTCTCCTTCGGTCCCCTGACCGGCGGATCAGCCCTGACAGAGGCATTGGCCGTCCGCCATGATCGTCCCTGCCTGTGGTTGGATCTTGAAAACGTCAGCCATTGCCGGGCATCGGCAGCAATCAGGCAATGGCTGCAGGAATACAGGATTCGCACGCTCAACGTGGCCGGACCGCGCGCCTCAAATGAGCCCCGTATCCATCAAGCCGTGTATAACATATTGACCACCATTCCCTGGGAGGATATACAACCATGAAAAAGTTCACCCGTCGCCGTCTCCTGAAAATGGGAGCAGTCTCTGCGGCCTCCATGGCAATGCCTGTTCTTTTCACCTCCTGTGCAGTTGATCCGGTCACCGGACAAAACGAGCTCGTCTTTCTCTCAAAAAATGATGAAATATCCCTTGACCGCAAGCAGGCGCCCTACCAGTTTTCCAGTGATTACGGGGTAGTGCAGGATGTGCAGCTCAACGCCTATATCAACAGGGTCGGCCGGGAGATCGCCGCCAGATCACACCGGCCGCAGATGCCCTACTCCTTCCGGGCGGTCAATGCCGCCTATATCAACGCCTATGCCCTGCCCGGCGGTTCCATTGCCGCAACCCGTGGCATTCTGGTCGAACTCAACAACGAGGCCGAACTGGCCGCCCTGCTCGGCCACGAAATCGGCCATGTCAATGCCCGCCATGCAGCAGAGGCCTCTACCAAGGGAATGCTCACCAACCTGTTGCTTGCCGGGGCGACGGTTGCCACCAGCGCTGCCGGTTACGGTAATGCCGCCGGTCTTGTCCAGCAGTTGGGCGGTATGGGAGCAGGTGCCCTGCTCGCCCATTACAGCCGGGACAATGAACGTGAGGCCGATGCCCTGGGAATGGAATATATGACCCGCACCGGCTACAGCCCCTTGGGCATGATACAACTCATGGAAGTCCTTGAAAAAAACGGCCATCGACAACCGGATGCCATTGAACTGATGTTTGCCACCCACCCGATGAGCAGTGAACGGTTGCAGTGGGCCAGACATGCCGCCAATACCACCTATGCCCGTTTTCTCTCCGGCGCCATGAACAGAGAACGATATATGGAGCATACCAAAGGGCTGCGCCGCATCAAACCGGCGATCGAGGCCATGGGCAAGGCAACTTCTCTGTTAAACAGGGGAAAATACGGCAAGGCCGACCCCCTGCTCGCCATGGCCCTGCGTATTGCCCCCGATGATTATACAGCCCTGGTTATGCAGGCCAAATGTCAACTTGGTTTAAAACGCACTGGTGAGGCCCGCAGACTCGCGGCAGCAGCCATCAGGGTATATCCGCAGGAAGCCCAGGGCCATCTTGTTGCCGCCATGGCAAATTTTGTCGACAAAAAATATAATCCGGCTCTCCAGCAGTTCAACCGCTACGACCAGCTTCTTCCGGGCAATCCGGAGATTACCTTTTTCAAGGGACTCTGCCTTGAAGGCATGGGACGCCGTCCCGAGGCCGCCCGCCATTATAACGCGTACCTGCAAAGGGTCCGCCGCGGCAGGAATGCCGCTTATGCCTACAACCGGCTCAAGACCTGGGGATATATCAAATAAATCATCATGCCATAGAGACCATGGCAAACAAGGACACAGCCATCCGTTTTTTTGTTCATCTGTCGGCAAGCGATGGTATCCCTTGTTGCTGAGAATTGCTGGTAATCGGAATTTAAAAAAAGTAGTCAACCGCAGTTATCTACGCCGCAGACGGAAACTCTACTGTCATCCGGCCTCTGATTTCCGTCCTCTGTTATCAAGGGCCGCGCGTACCATAACCGCCATGTCTCGCAACTCTACGGGTTTTAACAGCAAACCGGCCGCGTGCACGGCTTTTATGCTCTCTTCATTGACTTTATCGGAATAGCCCGTACAGATTACCACCGGCATGTCGGGAACAACACGGTGCAGCTCCCTGGCAAACTCCAGGCCGGTCAGGTCGGGCATCGTCTGATCGGTCACAACCAGATCACAGCGAAACGTCCCGTTTTGTATCTTGTCAAGGGCATCGACAGAGGAATTATTAACACTGACCCTGTAACCGAGATGGGCAAGCATCATCCGGGCTGTTGCCAGAATATCCTCTTCGTCATCCACCACCAGGATATGTTCCGTTCCCATGGGCAGGGGCGGCTGCGGTCCATTTTTTTCCTCGGGAAGGGATTCTGCTATCGGCAGTAGAACCGTAAAGGTTGCGCCCTGGCCGGGAATAGAATCAATAAAGATTTCGCCCCCCAGTTCACTGACGATCCCGTGAACCACACTAAGACCCATGCCGGTCCCTTCGCCCGGCTCCTTCGTGGTAAAAAAGGGATCAAAGATACGTTCGGCCACCGCGGGTTCTATGCCGATGCCGGTATCGGAAACCATCAGACGAATACACTCATCCTGGTCCGTCTGTAGATGTTTTCCATAGTCGCGGACGTTCACCCTGTCCAGTCGCACAGTCAGCTCGCCGCCCAGATCCCGCATTGCCTGGAAGGCATTGGTACACAGGTTGAGAACAATCTGCTGCAACTGGGTTGCATCCGCTAATACCAGAGTATCACCTGCCGGCAGTTCCTGATGAATAATAATGGTTGAAGGCAGGGAAGCCCGCAACAGTTTCAAACTCTCCTGCACCAGCGGCGTCACCGCAATCGGTCGCTTTTCTGCATTAGACTGCCGGGAAAAGGTCAGAATCTGTTGTACCAGATCAGCCGCCCGGCCACCGCCCTTACGGATATGCAGCAGGGTATCATGGATCGGCGCTTCCGGATCGGTCTGCAACAGGGCCATATCGGTAAAGCCTAAAATCGCCCCTAAAATATTGTTGAAATCATGGGCAATTCCTCCTGCCAGAGTGCCGATAGCCTCCATTTTCTGTGCCTGACGCAGCTTGAATTCCAGTTCAACTTCATGGCTGACATCCCGGTTAACCGCCACATAATGGGTTATTTTGCCGGTAACATCACGTACCGGCGAAATGGTTGCCATTTCCGTATACAGCGAGCCATCCTTACGGCGGTTAATAATTCTGCCTTTCCAGACACGACCACCGGTGATGGTCCGCCACATGGTACGATAGAAACTGAAATCATGTTTACCGCTTCTCAGCATGCGCGTATTTTTGCCGATAATTTCCTCCTTGGCATAGCCGGAGGTCTTGGAAAATGCGGGATTGACATACTCCACAATTCCGGTCTGATCGGTGATAATAACAGATTCGTTGGCCTGCTCAATGGCTGTCACCAGCCGCCTCTGGGTTGCCTCCTGCTTGAGTTCTTCGGTCACATCCCGGAGAATGGAAATAAAGCTGGTTTGTTCACTGAAAATAAACGGCGTTGAATTTATTTCCGTATCCCTAATCACGCCGTCGGAGGTGATGATCTTAATAACCGCTGTTTCATTGACATGACCTTTTTTAAGATTGTCAAACCGGGACGCGATGAACTCTTGATAATCGGGATGGACAAAAGCAAAGACATTTCCGCCGATGATCTCTTCTGCTTTTGTTTCATTCAACAGGATCAGCACGCTCTGATTGACGTAAGAGATATTACCTTTAATATCATAGACAACCATGCCCATGGGCGTAAAATCAAGTAATCGGAGTAGTTGTTCCTCCACCACCCGGCGCTTTTGCACCTCCCGATTACGGGCAAGGGTTCTGGTCAACAGCCAGCTGAGCAGCAAAACAGCGCAGACGGCCACGGCCGTAACCATCAGCCACTGATTACGAAACCCGCTCATGGCAGCCAAAACCGCGTTTTCCGGACTGGCGACCATGATCGACCAGAATCCGCCGCCGGGAAGTTTTACCGGTGCATAGACAGCGTAACGGGTAATCGGAGTACCATCTTTATCAATAGACAGATTTGCCGTGAAAGAACCGCTACCTTCACGCCCCATCATCATTTGAGTCTTGATCAACCGCAGAGCTTGTTCATCGGCAAAACAGCCTGATTTACCAGTAGACTTTGTCTTATTAGCGAGACAGAACAGCCCCTCTCCCTGATCACTGATCATCATGACAAGACCATGCCCAATGATTTTTATCCGGCTGAGGTATTTCTTTATTATCGAATCAAAAGGGATCAAAAAACCAAGGCAGCCGACATAGGTCTTACCATCAAAGACAGGATAGGCAAAAACAATGGACCGGACACCCGGTAAGGTTGAAAAAACATCACTTATAAAAGGATTATGAGTTTTGAGACTGCGGAGATTGTACGGTTGCCTGGTGATATCCCGCACTCCCCACCCGGAACCAAGAGGGGTGGAGTAGAGAACCTGTCCCTGGGCATCAATCCGGGTAACGGCGGCAATTTCGTTTGCATGAATAGTCAAAAAATCATCCATCAGCGCCCGGCCGCTGGCGTCAAGATGTTGTATGGAAGTTTGCTCGGAAAAATATTGCAATGCCTTGCGATAGGTAGCAAAAAATGTCTGAATTCCCTTGATCGCCTGGCGGGCGACAATCATTTCCTCATTGTTGAAAGCGTCAATGGTCTTATTGCGCACGGACCAGTACGGCAGATAGAACAGAGCCAGCAAGACGATGGCGGTTACCGCAATCAAGGCTATTTGCAAAAAAGTTGCACGTTTCATATCTGATGAAAGATCAACCTCACGTCTCTCCCGAAATAATCTTTCCGGACAGACCTTTCCGGAAAGATACAAACACGAGGTAACAACCCCGCAAAAGACCTACTTTATTACAGTATAGCAAAGCATACCCCCATCACCAAAAAAATAATTCCATCTGTCGTTTGTTTTCGCTGAAATACCTTGGAGAAGAGAGAAAAAACTGCTAACTTTTTCTTGGTATCGGTCAGGCTCTTTTTCCCTGAATTGAGAAATTCACTCAATTTAAGTTTCCATTTCTTTTTATCACCCAGGAAAAATTTTGTATCTCTACCAGTCAAATCGGCTTGAAAACCTCTTTTCATTATTATGCAATACCCTTGCCACACCCCTGAGCGACCCGCTAACTGCAGAGATTATCGTCGTGCAAAATCCCGGTATGGCCCGCTGGCTGTCACACCGTATCGCAGAGGCAACCGGCATTGCCGCCAACCTGCAGTTTCCTCTGCCTGCCACTTTTATCTGGCACATTTTTGAATATACCCTGGGCAAGTTACCGGATCTGTCCGCCTTCAGCCGGGAGATTCTTCGCTGGCGGGTTCTGACTGAAATAGAAAAACTGTCTCCGGAACCAGTCACCAGAGAGTTGCGACACTATCTGCAGGGTGATGCAAACGGCTTGCGCTCCTTTCAACTGGCCGACACCATCAGTGATATCTTTGATCAATACCTTGTCTTCCGACCGGAAATGCTGATAGACTGGCAGAAGACAACCACAGGCGGAGATAATCCGCCGCCGGACGACCAGGCAGAGACTGCCTGGCAACAACTGCTCTGGCGCAGACTGACAGAGGACCATCCCCGGCACAGGGCAACGCTGCTGCAGGAATTTTTTAAACAATGTTCACAGGGACTGCTGCAGACGGAAAATCTGCCGGAACGAATCTCCATTTTCGGTATCAACACCCTGCCGCCCGCCTATCTTGCCGTTATTGACCAGCTCAGCAGGTATACCGAAATCCATATCCTTCATCTCAGCCCCTGCCGCCAGTGCTGGGACGATATTCTGCCCGAGCGGCAGCTGGCGGTCAAACGCAGGAAATGGTATCAAGCCGGCATTGACGATTGCTCCGCCTATTTTATTAGCGGTAATCCTCTGCTGGCCTGCATGGGAATGCTGGGGCGGGAATTTTTCAGTATTATCCACCAGTTCGACCCACAGGTAACCGAAGACTATGAACGGCCGGGGCATGAATCCCTGCTCACTTCCCTGCAGACGGATATCCTTGATCTACACGATGGAACCAGGGGAGAAAAGCGCCCTCTTGACCCCAATGATACATCCATAGCCTTCCATGACTGCCACAGCCCCGCGCGGGAGGTTCAGATCCTGCACGATCGACTGCTTGACCTGTTTAGTGCCGATCCCGCTCTCAAACCGGCCGACATCCTTGTCATGGCCCCGGACATAACCCTTTACGCGCCCAGTATAGCCGGGGTGTTCGGAGCGGCTGCAGGTGAGCTGTTCATTCCCTGGTCGCTTGCTGATCGCCGCAACCGCAAACAGGAGTTAACCATTGATTCCTTTCTCTATCTACTTGGGCTGGCCAACAGCCGCTGCTCTCTTGGCGAGCTGCTGACCCTGCTGGAGAACCCGGTCATCGGCAACACATTTCAAATCCGGCAACAGGACATTCCCTCCCTCCGGTTACGGGTGAACGAGGCCGGTATTCGCTGGGGTCTGGACAGGGAACAGCGACGGGCAGGCGGTCTGGATGATTCCGCTCTCCATACCTGGAAATTCGGTCTGGAACGTATGCTGCTCGGCCATGTCACCGGCCCCATGGACGGAGACTGGCAGGGTATCCTGCCGGCGGCAACCGAGGCCGGGGGTGCAAATGAAGCATTGGGCGGCCTGGCCCTGTTCATCAGGCGGTTGCAACGCCTTGAAAAAACGCTTCGCCGTGACCACAGGCCGGAGGAGTGGCGGGATATCCTGCTGCAGATCACCCATGATTTTTTCAGCGAAGAACTTACCGACTATGGGGATGCCGTTCGTCTCTTGAGGGAAACCATCCATGATTTTGGTGAGCAGACAACACGGGCAGCCTGTCGGCAACCGCTTTCCTGTCGGGTTATCCATCACTATTTCAGCGGACAACTTGCCGGAGTGCCGGGCGGGCAGCCTTTTTTGAGCGGCAAGGTAACCTTCTGCAACATGGTTCCCATGCGTTCCGTGCCTTTCAAGGTGATCTGGCTGTTGGGGATGAATGATAGCGCCTATCCCCGCTGCCAACGTCCCGTCACCTTTGACCTGATGGCCCGTAAACCGCGTCCCGGTGACCGTAACCGACGAGATGACGACCGCTATCTGTTCCTGGAGGCCCTGCTCTCGGCACGAAATCACCTTATCATCTCCTGGGTCGGTCGTGATCAGCGGGAAAACAGTGAGCTGCCGCCGTCGGTACTGGTTGCCGAACTCCGGGACTATATTGACCGCAGCCGCAAGGTCACCGGCAACACTTCCGCCAGTACGCTGCTGACAACCTGCCATCCACTGCAGCCCTTTTCCGAAAAATGTTTTGACGGTACCGCAACCACCGCCGGCTACAACAGCATGTGGCTGCCCGGCTGCCGTTGCCGGAACGAAAAAACGGATCTGTTCTGCTCCGGCCCGCTGCCGGCAACCGGGAGGCAGGAAATTCCACTTGCCGAACTGGTTCGCTTCTGGAACCATCCCGTCCGTTTTTTCCTGGAACAACGGTTGGGCCTGCGCCTTAATATTGAAGATGAAATCCTGCCGGACAGCGAACCCTTTTCCCTGGACACACTGACCGGCTATCACCTGACCATTGCCATGCTCAACACTATCAAAAAGGGAGGTGATGCCCGCGTTATATGCAGGCAGGCACAGGCGGCAGCCCTTCTGCCGCGCGGCGAAGTCGGGACAATGCATTGTCGGCGGCTGCAGACCACGGCGGAATACCTTGTTGCCCATGTCGAAAAATACGCAAAACTGCCGATAACAACAAGGGAGATAACGGCTGCCATTGGAGGAATCCGCCTCGGCGGTCTGCTGGACGGGTTGCATGCAGGCGGCAGAATCTCCTTTCGCCCGGCCAAATGCAAGGCAAAGGATATCCTCCGGCTCTGGATACAGCACCTGCTTCTCTGTAGCATGAATCCACCTGATATTAAGCGGATTTCCGTTCACATCGGCACCGATGCCGTTATAACTCTGCCACCGGTGGCAGAGGCGGAAGCAGAGGCGGAGCTGGAACAACTGATAACACTTTTTCAGCAGGGAATGGATGAACCGCTTCATTTTTATCCTGAAAGCAGCTATGTGCTGGCATCGGCAAAAAATGAGGCCGCAGGCATGAAAAAAGCCCGCAAATGCTGGTACTCCGGATACCATCCGGGCGAAGAGGAAGATCCGGCATACAGGTTGGCCCTGCGCGGCCGGGAACCGCTGGATGAACAATTCCGGACACTGGCGCGGCTTTTTCAACCCATCTGCAAGATCATGGAGAGAGCAGATGCAGCCGCTTGATCCCCTCACCCTGCCCCTGCGCGGCCGCATGCTCATCGAGGCCAGTGCCGGAACCGGCAAGACCTACACCCTGGCCCTGCTCGTTATCCGTCTGCTGCTGGAACGGGAGTTAGCCATTGACAACATACTGGTGGTTACCTTTACCACGGCAGCCACCGAAGAATTACGCGGCAGGATACGGCTGCGCATCCGCGAGGCCCTGGATGTCCTCAGGGGGGAGGGGCCGGAGGATAAAACCCTGACAAGGTTGCTGGCGCAGACCGGAAAGAAAGACCCGGCCGGGGCAGCCGTCCTTCTTGAAGAGGCGCTCACCCGCATGGATGAGGCGGCCATCTTCACCATCCACGGTTTCTGCCGCCGGATGCTCCAGGAACACGCCTTTGAATCAGGTGCTCCCTTTACCATGGAGTTTCTGGAAAATGAACAACAACTGCGCATGGAAATCATGGAAGATTTCTGGCGCCGTCGTTTTTACAACGGACTGGAGGGCGAGGCTGCCTGGGCGGCATCGCTCTGGAAGACGCCCGCAGGATTATACGCGGGACTGGGCGGTCACCTTGGCAGGCCCGGGGTGCGCTGTCTGCCCGTCATTGATGATGACGAGGGCGAACGGATATATCAACGGCTGCTGCCTCTTTTTGCACAGATCCGGCAATTATGGCTCAAAGAAAAAGAAACCATTACCCTCCTTCTTAAGGAGAACAAACGGTTATCACGTAATAACCGAACCGGATACGGCATGGACAGGCTCACGGCGGCCATTACCGCCATGGACGAGTTTACGGGCATGGACACCATGCCCTGGCTGCTGGACCCGTTGTTCCCCCTCTTTGCCCGGCAAACAATCGACGCTGCCCTGCTCCAAAAGAACAAGCATGTAGCACCGCCGCAGCATGAATTTTTCGATCTTGTTGATAATTTTCACCAACTGCACAGCAACATGACAAACTGCCGCAGAATATCCATTCTGCTGGCGGCGCGGGAATACCTGCATGCAGAGCTTAGACGGCGTAAACAGGAAAACGGGCTTCTCTACTTCGACGACCTGCTGCTGCAGATGGATGCAGCCCTGACCGGCAAACAGGCTGCATCCTTTGCCGGCAGTATCAGCAGACGTTTTCCGGCCATCCTGGTTGACGAGTTCCAGGATACCGATCCCCTGCAATACAATATATTTACCAGAATTCACAAAGCAGACAAGGCGGCGACCCTGTTCCTGATCGGCGATCCGAAACAGGCCATCTACAGCTTTCGCGGCGCTGATATCTTCACCTATCTGACGGCACGACAGGCAACACCGGAAAACAACCGCTTCACCATGACCACCAATTACCGCTCCACCAAACCGATGGTCAACGCGGTCAACACCCTTTTTAACAGGGACAATCCTTTTCTTCTTGACGCCGGGGCCATGCCCTTCTCCCCGGTGGAGGCTGCGGAAACAGCCGATAACCATTGTCTGCAGATAAACGGCCGCCAGGCTGAACCGCTGACCTGCCTGTTGCTGCCGGAACAGGAAAGCGGCAAGCCACTTGCCAAAGAAGCCGCAGGCGAACAGGCGTCCCGTTTCTGTGCCCTGGAAATTGCCGCCCTGCTTGGCATGACCCAAAACAGCAAACCGGCGAAGATAAACGGCCACCCGGTATCCGGCGGCGATATTGCTGTCCTGGTCAGAACCCACCGGGAGGCGCAAACCATGAAAAATGCGCTGCGCCGCCTGCACATCGCCAGTGTCTACCACAGCAAAAGCTCTGTTTTTAAAACACCTGAAGCCGGGCAGATGCTCACCCTGCTCAGCTGTCTGCTCAATCCCGCCGATGCAGGTCTGACAAAAACACTCCTGGCCACGGACCTGTTCGGTTACGATGCTGACAGGCTGGAAGCGTTGCGCCAGGATGAACAGCTATGGGAAGAAATCACGCTCACCTTGAACCGCTACCGGGAGATCCGGCAGCAACAGGGATTCCTGCCCATGTTCTACGCCCTGCTCGCCGGACAGCATACCGTCCGCCGCCTGTCGGCAAAAGAAGATGGGGAACGCATCCTGACCAATTTTCTCCATCTTGCTGAAATACTGCAGGATACTGCCCGTAACCTGCCCGGTCTTGAAGGGCTGCAGCGGCAACTGGCCGACTGCATCGAGCGACCCGATGAGCAACAGGAAGATACGAGCCAGCTACGGCTGGAAAGTGATGAAAACCTGGTCAACATCGTTACCATCCATAAGGCAAAGGGGCTGGAATATCCGGTGGTGTTTCTACCCTTTCTCTGGTCGGCAAGACCCTGCTCACCCCAAAAGCCCTTTACCTTCCATCAACCGCACCGACCTGAACAACTGTGTATAGATTTAGGGTCCGGCAATGACGATTTTTTTCGGCAGGCGGAAAAAGAACGACTGGCCGCCGACCTCCGCCTGCTCTATGTGGCCGTCACCCGGGCACGCTACGCCCTCTTTTTCTGCTGGGGCAGGGTAAGCAAAATGGAACAAACCGCTCTCTGTCACCTGCTCCATAACGGCATAGCACCGGCTGCGGAAGAACTGATAACAGAGCTGGCACGTCTGCACAGCGATGGAGCGCCGCTTGCCGTTAAGCCCTGGACCGGGGAGACTGCCGACAAGCCGCCGCTCACTGCCCGGCCCGGACCTTCCCTCACCGTTGCCCGCTTCACCGGCACAATCGACACCTCGCAGCAGATTACCAGCTACTCCG
>JALSNT010000338.1 GCA_026986885.1 Desulfobulbaceae bacterium | reverse complement strand
CAGCTTGTTGATGATGGCCCGGCAGAAGTTGTCGCGCAGGGCCGGGTCGGCGATATACTCGCTGATCCGGTCAAAGAGTACCACCTTGGCCCCGCCCTCGGTCTTGACCGCGAAGATCTCGTTATTTGTGATGGCGATATCACGCAGGGTATCGTCAAAGAGTCGGGCAAAATCCGCATCGTTCTGGTGGTTGAAGAGATGGGTGATGAAATGTTGCGGCTGCAGGCGGGCGGTGTCCGGCCCCATCTGCATCTGCAGCATCTCAAGCTCTTCCCGGTCAAGGGCTGCGATGGCCGCCTCCCAACTGTCGGCTCGGGCCAGTTCCGGGTTGATTCTTTTGGCAGCGTGGGCGAATTTATCGTTTAAAAATTTATAGAGAAAGACCTGGGTGATGATCTTGAACTCGTTGCCGTCGTTACCCAGACCATAGGAGGCGCAGATACCCTTGAGACTGTCGATCAATTCCCTGGTACTTCTGGCAAAATCACGGTTTACCACCTGGCTGCTCCCCTTGTGTTGCCCGAGGCGAATTCATGGATGTATTCGCTTGCCACCAGCCGGTTGATGAGGCGGCTAGAATCGGGATCGAGTTTAATCCTGTTTTTATTCTGAAACTGATCAATCACCAGCGGCATCATCATCCGGGCAAAATAGCCCTCGTTGGCAAGCAACTGGGTGTTCTGCAGCACCTGATCGTCGGCCTGTTGTTTAAGGCCGGACAGGGCGGCAAAAATCGTGCGCTGGTTTTCCGCAAACAGGCCGCGCTTCAGAAGCCGCTTGTGGATACGGGCATATTTGACATCGCCCTGATATTTGGCGCGGAGCTGGCCATTTTTACGGTTCAGCTCCACGGCCCTGGCGTGGATATCGTTTAAGGAGGTGATATTGGCGTTCATCTCCTCCCGGCTGACTTCGTTTAAATTTTTCTTTTTAAACAGCCGCTCCAGTTCTTCTTTCAAGCTGATAAAGTCGGGGTCGTGCTGATCGAAATTACCGGCCAGGGCCTCGCGGGTCCGGCGCAGGGTGTTTTTTAATCTGTCGGCCAGGACCAGTTCCTCTTCCCCGACCTTGGTGAACATGAAGAGTACCTCTTCCAGGGCACTGTTCAACAATCCGGTGGTATCGCTGCTGTTTTCGATATTCTCTTTCAGATTCAGCAGAGCGAGGTGGTTGCAGGTCTCCCGGTACATCTGGTTTAATTTTTGAAAATCAAGCTGCTGGAGAAATTCATACCGGCCCTGGAGACGGATCAGGTTGTAGAGGCCACGGGCATCGGCCAGGGCCTTTTTCAGGGCCAGCACCGTGGCCCGGTCCTGAATCCTGCTGAGCTGGCGGGAGAACTCCTCAGCGTTTTCAAGATCGAAGGCAAAGAGGATATCCTTGATCGTCTCAATCTCGGCGGCGATCTCCTCGGCGGACTTGAACAGGTTAGAATAATGCTCCAGTTCGTCACCCAGTTCCTCATTGAGCTCTTCCAGATAACGCTGGTTCGTTTCCTTAAATTCCTTACTGATGTCAGCAAAATCAACCACATATCCGTAGCGGAATTCCTTATAAGGCCGGTTGACTCGGGTCAGAGCCTGGAGCAGGTTGTGCTTGCGGATCACCCGGCCCAGGTAGAGTTTTTTCAACCGGTGCGAGTCAAAGCCGGTGAGCAGCATATTGTAGACAACCAGCAGGTCGATCTTACCGGCCTTGAAATCTTCCACCCACTCTTTGCGCTCATCCCTACTGCCGACATCATGGAGGATCAGGGCGGCGGTTTTGACCTTGTTTGCCTGCCTTTGCCGGGTGGCGTAGATCCCCGCCCCGGAATCAGCCGCCTTGGGGAGTTGCTGGTCAGGGTTGGTGCTTATGGCGCTATTTAGTGGGTCAGCCTGCGGCTTTAATCGTTCCTGAAAAATCTCGTACATCACCTTGGCCTGGTCGGCGCTGTCACAGATGACCATGGCGCCGATGGTTGGTTCCGCGTAAGCAGCCCGGCTTTTTTCAAAATCGGTGATTATGTAATCCAGCATCGGCTCAACAAAACGGGGGTGGGCAAAGATATGTTTCCTGCCGATCTCGCCCTGTTTGACCTGGATTTCCTCTAACGCCTGTTGCAGGGCTATGCGGTAATTGGTGGCGATCTCCTCGCGGATCAGGCGCAGGGTGTAACCGTCAGCGATGGAGGCATTGTAATAATATTTATGGATATAATCGCCGAACAGGACCCTGGAGTTGTAATCATCACCGAGGAGAGGGGTGCCGGTCAGCCCGATCTTGATAGCGTTTTTATCCGACTGGCTGAGGTTGGCAAGGAAGCTCCCCCTGGGATCATAACTGCGGTGGACTTCATCGAGAAAATAGACCCGCTGGATGGTGACATCGTAATCCCCTGTCCGGATCACATCGGGATCATCCTTGAACTTCTGGATATTGACCACGGCTATTTCCGCCTTGCCGGAATCGTTGTGAATGACCTTGGTGGCCTTGATCTCCTGGGTAAAGGCCTTGCGGGAATTAATGGTATGGACCACCAGGCCGCGGGCGGTAAATTCCCGCCGGGCCTGGGTGAGCAGGTCGAGGCGGTCAACAATGAAATAAAACTTCGGGATAATGCCTCCGGCCTGAAAATAATCGGTCAGAAAGTGGACATTGTAATAGGCCAGGGCGGTCTTACCGCTGCCCTGGGTATGCCAGATAATTCCCTGGCGGACGCCCTGGTTCAATTTCCGTTCTATGGCTTTGGTGGCAAAGAGCTGCGGGTAGCGCATGATATGCTTGTGCAGACCATCAGTCTCATTGACGTAGGCGATGGCGTATTGGAGCAGAAAGGCCAGACGCTCCCGGCTGAAAAGCGAGGTGCAGAGACGGTTGGTCGGAGTGTGCGGGGATTTATTGCTTAAAAATTCCGGACTGTGCTTGATGACGCCCAGGTTGTTGTCTTTGAGGACAAAATTTTCAACCGCTTCGTCCTCCTCGCTCAAAAGGGCCACCGGATTCAGTTCTTCCTCTTCGCGGAAATAGTTGAAGACGGGCGCGTCATACGAGGAGGTGGCGTAAAAGGCCCCCTCGATGGGCTGCGGCGAGCCGTCGTCATACTCCATATTGTTGGAGAAGAGCATCAACTGGGTGATATTGATAAAACGGCGTAAACGGTGATTGCGACAACGGCTGATGATCCGGTTACGCTCAGCCAGAACGCCTTCACGGTTGTTGGGCTTCTTGACCTCAATAAAGACCAGCGGCATGCCGTTAATCAACAGGGTGATGTCGGGCCGGAACTCGTCATCACCATTTTTGCAGGGCAGTTCAGTGACCACATGGAAACTGTTGCTGGTAAAATCGCTAAAATCGATGAGCCGGGTTCCTGAGCGGGCCGTGAGCTTCTCGTAAAAGGCCTTGCCGAGATCCTCATTATCCAGCAAGAGTTTGACATCCTCCAGCAGCCGTTCAAGGTCGGCGGCGGCCAGATCGGGGTTGATCCGGGCAATGGCGGGATAAAACAACTCCGGAAAGATATTGCTCTCTGCATCCCATACAGCATCCTTGAGAGAGAGATAGCGATAGCCCAGGCGAGCCAGATGCAGGAGACAGGGAATCTTGACCCTTGAGTCTTCATTGAAAACCATCAGGACAGCTTCCCCTGTTCTTTTTTACGGGCAAAAAACTGTTCAAACCGCCGCAGGGCCAGTTTTGACGACGATATTTTGCTGTTCTCCCGGCGGTTGACCGTGACGAAGCTCACACCAAGGGCAGGGACCAGTTCCTCTTGAGAAAGCCCCGGTTGTAGACGATTCTCCTTCACATGTTCTGGAAAATTCTCTACTTCTCGAATCATCTGTTAACCATACATTTTCAGTCAAATCATTAAAGTGGACCTAAATCTACTCTGCGTAACATATGACATCTGCTATGTATAATGCAATAGGAAGTTCCAACTGTTCTCAACAGATTGCCTACTTTTCCGGTACGTAACACAACTAACAAGTATTCAAACAAAAATAACGCGGCCAACACTTTGTCCGTTTCTCCCGTATGTATGGAATAGAGAACAGATGATCAGGAGGTTAGACCATGGGCATCATCGAACTCCTTGACGGAATCGCCAGAGTTGTCGAGCGGCTTGCGGAGGAACTTGCAGGGAAAAGGATGTTGGAAAAGGAACGACAAATCGGACGAGGTCCGAAAGTGGGACTTGAGAAAACGGAGAAAGGAGGTAGGGAAAAAAAACGAACCTTCCGCCATGCCGTTTGCGGCAATCGGAGAGGTTCGTTCTAACTCAAATGGTGGAGGTGGCGGGAGTTGAACCCGCGTCCGAAAATACTCCCCTCACGTCTCTACATGCTTAGTTCCAGGTTTGGATCTCGCCCTGAACTCTCACCCGGAACAAGGGATTGTTCAAGGCCAGCCTGCTGAAGTCTCGTCGATCTGCCGACAGGCGCGGTAGATCAACCAGCCCGAAGAGTCGACGCCTTCATCCGGCCTTACGGGCGCGGGCCGGGAAGACGGCAAGGCAGACTATGCTGCCAGTGCGTAATTATAATCGTCTGCGATTATATTTAAAATTCCATCTGTTTTACGAGTTGACGGAACACTCGGCATGCAACGTTGAGCTTTCATATCCCCGTCGAATCCGTTTCACCCCCATTGTCCATATTCTTTTGTATAAAATTCTGTTTGTCTCTAAATTTTCAGGCTGCCGGTCTGGGCGGAAACTACAAAATAATTTCCGATTACCCTAAAACTCAGCCAAGCTGAAATCAGGGATACCATCGCTCCTGCCGGTAAAATGTAGCGACATGAATTCAGGCTCAAGTAAAGCAACAGGCAATCTATTGCTTCAGCCTTAGCGATGTTATCCCTTTTTGCCGAACAATGACGGTAATCAAAAAATAATTACCCCCGGCCCCGCAGCTCACGCTGTATCTCCCGGTTGGTCTGTTTTTCCTTGAGAGCGGCCCGCTTATCATACAGTTTCTTGCCGCGGGCCAGGCCCAGTTCCACCTTGGCCCTGCCATTGCCGATAAAGTAAATCTTCAAGGGGATAAGCGCAACCCCCTTTTCCTTTAATTTTCCAATAAGTTTTTTTATTTCCCGCTTATGGAGCAGCAGTTTACGCACCCGCAGGGGATCATTGTCGGTGCGGGCGGCAAAGCTGTAGGGTGAAATATGGACATTGTACAAAAAAATTTCCCCATTTTTTTCCTGGGCATAGCCGTCTTTGATATTGGCCCGGCCCGCCCGCAGAGATTTTACCTCAGCGCCTGTCAGCACGAGTCCGGCCTCCAGGGTCTGGTCGATATGATACTCATGAAAGGCCTTTTTATTTTTACAGACTATCTTTTTTCCCATGTTACCGCCTGTTCCCGCCCGGGATCAATTCATCTCACCGGTGGTCACCCGCAGGGCCTCCTCCACCGTTGTCTTACCTGCAAGCACTTTTTGCCAGGCATCCTCCCTGAGTGTCGTCATCCCCTCACGGATTGCAACCCTGCGCAGTTCGGAATCCGTGGCCCGGTCGGCAACCAGTTTCTTCAGCTTCTCCGACATGGGAAAGATCTCAAATACCCCTAAGCGACCGGAATAACCGGTTCCCCGGCAGAGCTTACATCCTTTACCCCTGGATAGCTGCAGGGTTTCACTGCCGGAAACCGGAAAACCCAACTTTTGCACCTCCCCTGCCCCGATCTCATATTTTTCTATACAATGCGGACAGATACGGCGCACCAGCCGCTGGGCGAGAGCCCCCAGCATGGTGGAACTGATCAAAAAGGGCTCAAGGCCTAGATCCTCCAGCCGGACAATGGTGGAAACCGCATCATTGGTGTGCAGGGTGGAAAATACCAGATGCCCGGTCAGCGCCGCCTGGACGGCGTGGGTAGCGGTTTCCAGGTCCCTGATCTCACCGATCATGATAATATCGGGATCCTGACGCAGGATATTACGCAATATATTGGAAAAGGTAACGTCAATCTGTTCCTGGACCGAAATCTGATTAAAATCCTCATGCACCATCTCCACCGGATCTTCCACGGTAATGATATTGGTCTCCGGGTTGGCTATTTTTTTGAGGGTGGAATACAGGGTCGTCGACTTACCGCTACCGGTAGGGCCGGTCACCAGCACAATGCCGTGCGGCGCCGTCATAAAACTGTTGTATACCAGCCGATCGCGCCTGGAAAAACCAAGCCCGTCCAGATCCTGAAAGATAACATCGGGATCAAGAATTCGCAGCACCGTCTTTTCGCCAAAGGAAACCGGTACCGTCGAGACCCGCAGCTCAGCCTCGCGCCCTCCGGCCCTGCCGATCTTGATCCGTCCGTCCTGGGGCCGCCGTTTTTCGGCAATATCCATGCGGGCCAGCGACTTGATCCGTGAAGTAATGGCCGAATGTACGGCCTTGGGCAGTTTATAAATCGTATGCAGCACACCGTCGATACGATAGCGGATCAGGCAGGTATTGCGCTTGGGCTCCACGTGGATATCGCTGGCCTTCTGTTCCAGAGCGTATGAAAAGAGATGATTGACAGCCGCCTTGATGTGCTGATCGGTGGAGGTCAACTCTTTTGCCGACGACAGGCGTACATACTGTTCCAGGTTGCCGATATCCACGGTGGCGCCTTCCGGGCCGCCCCCGAACTGGGTTTCGGCCGCACTGATGGAGCGCTGGAAACCAAAAAATTCAGCCAGAATTTTTTTGATATCCGTCCGGGTGGAGATAAAGGGCCGCACCTTGACCTGGTTAACCCGTTCTATATCTTCAAGGACCGTCTTATTGTCGGGATTATAGGTAACGACCTCCAGTACCCCGTCCCTGACTTCAATGGGGAGGATGAGATGATTTACCGCAAAAGACTTGGGAATCGTCTTGGTGACGACATTCATATCCAGCTCAAGGGGATCGAGCTTCTTAAAGGGAATGTTCAGCTTGCGACCGACGGCCCGCATGATCATCTCTTCGCTGAGGACAATGTTCTTCTTACCAGGCGGCGCCATTTTCATGGCAACAACGATATCCACCAGGTCCGGAAAACCTCTGTCCAGTTTATGCTGATCGCTCTGCCTGCGCCCGCCATAGCGTTTTAATATTTTCTGCCGCTGTTTTCCCTTGTGCAAAACGATAAACTGACGCTGCTCTTTACTGAGCAATCCCTGCTCCATCAGAATATCCAGCAGTTGTTCACTGTTAAGCAGACTCATAATGCTCCTGAAAAAATTACCTTATTCGTACCTGTCAGCTGTACCCACCTCTTCTATTCTGCCATATTCGGATCAACGAAAACAGAAATATTTGATTAATTGTTACATTAAACAGGAAAAGACATGAACAAAAGAAGGGAGAAAACAGTGGTTCAGGCTGCCCAGCCATGGCTGCCGATCAAATCAACAAAACGGACATGCTCGATTGGCGAGATGGAAATCTCGCCGTTTTGTTTGCTGACCAGCTGCAGCTCCTGGACATCACGGCTGCCGACGGGAATAACCATTCGGCCCGGATCCGCCAGCTGATCCAATAGCGGTTGCGGGATTGTCGGTCCGCCGGCGGTCACCAGAATACCGGCAAAAGGGGCCTCGTCGGGCCAGCCGATGGTACCGTCGTCAATGCGGGAAACGATATTGAGATAATGAAGGCGGTCAAACACCCGCCGGGCGCGCACAAGCAGGGAATCAATCCGCTCAATGGTATATACCCGCCCGCATATCCGGGATAAAACAGCGGCCTGGTAGCCGGAACCGGTACCGATTTCCAGAACCTTCTCCCCGCCGCAAAGTCCCAGGGCCTGGGTCATGAGGGCAACGATATAGGGTTGCGAAATGGTTTGACCGCTGCCGATCGGCAGGGGATGATCGCCGTAGGCCTTGGAGCCCATGGCATCGTCGACAAAGACATGCCTCGGCACCGTCTGCATGGCGGCAAGAGTTGCAGCATCGGTGATGCCTCGGGGAACCAGTTGCTCGGAGACCATCCGTTCCCGGTTGATATCAAAACGATTGCTGCTCACTTAACTTTTTCCCAGGTATAATCATGCACCCAGGCCTGGTCCGCCTCATTAAAGGTGCGAAACTGACAATCGGTCACCAGCTTGCCATGCAGGGTAACGACAATCATCTCGTATCCCTTATTGCCGATCCAGGAGCCCACCACCGGCATACCGGAGAACAGCCCCTTCTGATCGGCATAGTACACATACTCCTCAACTCCCGGAGAGACCTGCCGATGACCGTCCGGTTGTCCGAGGGTTGCAATCAGCGCTGTTTTTGTCGTAACCCCCGGTTTGATCATTGAGGCCTGGGCGGCCAGATGTCTGACCGGCTTACTGGATGAACATCCTCCCAGTACAAGTAAAACAGATAGAACCAACAGCAATGAACGCATAAGACTCTCCGTAAAACGAGAATGGACAGGCCGGGGCTGTCTGCCGCCGTTTGTCCGGTGTTTTCGCCCTTGTCCGGGGCCTGAAAACCTGCCGATCGACACAGTCCAAAACAAAAAAGGTTGAGTTCATATATCGTGAACACAACCTTTTTTCAAGATAAGAGTCGGTTTAAAACGACAGGCATGCCTACTCGTCGGCGGCAAGCTTCTCAAGAATCCGATAATTACGGCTGACCATTTCCTGTGAATCCACCAGCAGACCTGCCTGGATCATGGCATTGTCAAAAATCTGCCGGGCGATATCAGCGGCAAAATCAGCCTGTTTCTCTTTGACGGCCGCAAGTTTTTTCATCAGGGGACTGGCGGGATTGATCTGCAGTTCTTTTTTCCCTGTCATGGCCGCTTCCCCGCCCTGGGCCTGCATGATCCGCTCCATGGAAGATGTCATGTAGCCGTCGACGTTGACGATCATGGCCGGACTGTCCACCAGCCGATCCGATGCCTTGACCTCCTGGATCTTATCCCCAAGGGTTTCCTTGAAAAAGGTGCACAGGTCCGCCACGGTATCCTGGTCAAGACGCTCGCCCTGCTGCTCGCTCTTTTTCTCTTCTTCGCCCTCGCCTGCCGGCAGGCGGAGATCGGCCCGATCGGCCGAAACCAGCTTGTTGCCCTCATACTCGCCAAGATGATTGAGAACAAAATCATCAATGGGTTCCAGGGTATAGATAATCTCAACACCGCGTTTTTTAAACATCTCCACATAGGGACCATGCTCAAGTGCTGCCCTGCCTGGGCCATTGATATAATAAATGGAATCCTGGCCATCCTTCATCCGTTCAATATAGGCATCAAGCGAGGTCAACTCTCCCGGCTCGGTGGCTGACGATTCAAACCGGAGCAGTTTGCCCAGTTCCTTCTGGAACTCAAAATCGGTGGTTATCCCCTCTTTGAGGAAAATACCGAAGGTCTGCCAGAATTTTTCATATTTTTCCGAATCCTTTGCAGCCTGCTCGGCAAGAAACTTGATAAAACGCTTGGTGATTACCCTGCGGATCCTGGCGACCAGAGCATTATCCTGCAGGGCCTGCCTGGAGATATTAAGGGGCAGATCTTCAGAATCCACTACCCCTTTGACAAAGCGCAGCCATTCGGGGAGGATGTTTTCACTGTGCTGGTCGATCAGTACCCGTTGACAGTAGAGATTAACGCCCGGCTGCATGCGACCCATGCCCAGGGTTTCATAATTTTCCTGCGGCACATAGAGAAGGGCATTAATGGAGAGCGGCGCGTCGGCGGAAAAATGCAGCCGGTAGAGGGGCTCATCCACGGCATTACCGATGAACTTGTAAAATTCCGTGTACTCTTCATCGGTGATCTCGCTCTTTGATCTGGTCCAGATCGCCTGGACGGTATTTACCGTCTTGCCTTCAACCTTGACCGGAAAGGGGACAAAGGTCGAATACTGCTTGATAATCCGCTCTATGGTGAATTTTGTTGCATATTCATGGGCGTCATCTTTCAGCTCAATGATTATTTTTGTGCCCCGATGCAGACCGTCACAGGGTTTAATCGTATAGGTGCCGGCACCGTCCGACTCCCACTCATGCCCTTCGCTGCCGTCCCAGGAACGGGTCTGGACCCGCACTTTTTCGGCAACCATGAACACCGAGTAAAAGCCGACCCCGAATTGACCGATCAGGCTCACGTCTTTTTTGGCTGCCTCCGCCAGTTCCTCCAGAAATCGGCTGGATCCGGAATGGGCAATGGTGCCCAGATTGTTTTCAAGTTCCTCCCTGGTCATGCCGACACCGGTATCCGTGATGGTCAATCGATGTTTTTTATCATCACAGTCAATGGTGATCTCCAGGGGAACATGGGCATCAAATTCCGGCTTTTCCGTCAGACTTATATGCCGGTATTTTTCCAGGGCATCGGCACTGTTCGACACCAGTTCCCGCACAAAAATATCCCGCTCGGTATAGAGCGAATTGATCACAATATCAAGGACTTTTCTTGTCTCCGCCTGAAACTCCCTGGTTTCGACCTGTTCACTGCTCATCTTTCTCTTCCCCTTTTTTTATGATTGATTGCACAATTCTTGTTTATATCGCATGGTCCTGGTATGTTATGCTTTCAGCAGGACACCAATGTTCGGCAATATAGGTAAGCATGATTTCCCGGCTGTCAAGAGGCGGAAACGAAACGATCACCCCCGGACCAAGACTGAAAAATAACCGGAATGATGCCCATAACCCTCAACATATACTGAACTTTTATGGCAAGCCCAACACATGATGTACTCATTATCGGTGCCGGTCTCTCGGGCCTGAGCGTGGCCCGGTTTCTTCGAGATAAACGCCCGGAGATCAGCCTTCTGCTGCTGGAAAAGAGCAACCAGCCCGGAGGCGCTATCCGCAGCCATAGTGAAGAGGGCTATCTCGCCGAATGGGGTGCCCATGGATTTTTAGACAACTGTCTGGAGAGCAGGGTCATCGTCCACCTGGCCGGCTTAACCGGTGAAATGGAAAAAGCGCCGCTTGCCGAATTTGTCCGCTATATCTGCCTGAACGGCAAGCTCAACGCCATACCACAGCAACCGGGCGCCATCATCCGGGCGCCCCTGATTCCCTGGACGTCCAAGTTGCGTATCATGGCGGATTTATGGAAGAAACCGATGAAGGACGAGCCGACGGTCGCCGACTGGATTCAATACCGGTTCGGCAGTGCCTTACTCCCCTTTGCCGATGCCGTCTTTACCGGGACCTATGCCGGGGATATCAACCGCCTGAAAATCGACGGCGTCAT
>JALSNT010000337.1 GCA_026986885.1 Desulfobulbaceae bacterium | reverse complement strand
CTATTCGTTCAAGCAGGCCGACGAGTCAGGTAAGCGAGCGCAGCGAGACTCCGATAGCCCGCTATGTGAGGTGGCCTGATCGGACGAAGATGGGGTGCTGGTGAACGTTTACCTATTTTTAACTCTGACTCAGCTCTCCGGCAATTCCAGTCGACCGACCAGAAATCCTTTGGCGCTTTTTTTCAATCCACGTGCCTGCTCGTCGTCCCGACCAAAGGTCTCCATAAAAAGCTCACAACTCTCGGCAGCCCCAAACCGGTACAGATGCAGCCGACATCTCCCATGCACCGCCCGAGGATATATTGTATCAAGTAGCTGCCCCCATGGTCCGTCCCCGGAGCTGAACGCCTCCCCATCACCGGAAAATGGAGTGGTATCACACAGGATCCCGGCCAGAGTTGCAAGCAGGCCCCTGCCCTGATCCTGAAAATCCTGTAATTTTTCCTTCCATGCCTCTTTGTTACATCGGGCGGGCAGAAGAATGACAGGAAGCTGCCGGGCATGATTTTCGCCATCCCGTTCATATTTTTCAACCAGAAAATCCACCGCGTCCTGGTTGGTGGTCACAAAACAGGAACAACCATCCGGCACCCCGGCTCCGAGGCACAACAGCCTGGACCAGGCCTTTAATCGTAATTTCGGTAATCCATCGGCATGGGTTTCGCCCGCCTGTAATTTCTTAGTCAACGAAAAAGCCTCGGACGGCTCCCGACGCAGTTCGGAAAAGAGACCCTTTTCCTTTTGTGCAATTCGCTCCATTTCCCGATGCAGAACAAGCTGCTCCGCATCAAATATTTCACCAAGTTTAAGCACCAGCCGGGCCTGCCAGAGCAACATTTCCCGCTCTTCTTCGGCCTGGTCGCCAAGCCGCTGCCCTTGCAGAAGATTCCCAATTATTGAATTTTTCGATTCTCGTTTTGCGCCGGCACCCCGACCGATACCTGACAGTGCCAAATTCTTCAACTGGAAGGCATAATCATCTTTTTTAGTTGCCAACTCCCGGATTAAACTGAGGAATCGTTGCCGGTGTTCACCCAGGGGTGAGGGAACATAAATACGGGCAAAGCCGGACTCTTCCAACTGGTTTCGCAAAGGAGATTGCAACTCCCCGGGGATTTCATCATCCTCCACGGCCCGACAGTAGACAAGCGGGTGAAAAACATGTACAAGGGGGAAGAGAATATCATCATCCGGAATTGTTTCCGGAAAAATGCACGCAGATACTTTTTTATTGTCCATATTATGAAAACTTTTCGAGAAAAACTTACCTTTATTATAACGGCTCTGGCCTATCTTCTATTTCACATCCGCACAGGACCGGACTTGGCCACCATTGTCTCCGGCACCTTTCTGCAAATTATGACGACTCTGCCGTATGCCGTGGGCTTCACCTATGTGTTGGTCGTCATTATCCGTCATCTTACCGGTACTACCCCGCCCTGGGACAGGATCTTCAGAATTTTTTTCACCATCGGTATCCTGTTCGCCTTTTTCTTTGCCCTGTATGAATATGGTGACCGGGCGGAAAAATTACGCAAACAGCAGACGGGAAAACCTGTTAGCGTATCACGGATTTACCGGAATGGAAACCGGAAGGTGCCGTTGTATTGGGCATGAGGATGGAATCCGGACCTAAAAGGGTGCCGGGATTGGTCACGGAGTTGCAGCCGGTCTGGGTCCTGTCTCCAAGAATAGCCCCAAATTTACGCAGGCCGGTATCAACACTGCCCTCCGGAATCTTTATCTGGATATTCCCACTTAAAAAGCGTAAATTGGCAAATTTCGTTCCAGCGCCTAAATTGGCCGCAGTCCCAAGGATTGAATCGCCCAGATAGGCAAAATGACCGGCTTTGGCATCATCCAGCAAGATGGAATGTTTGACCTCGGTGGTATGCCCTACCACACAGCGATCACCTACCAGGCAGTATCCACGCAGGTAAGCTCCCTGACGAACCTCGGTCCGATCACCGAGGATAGTCGGCTCCTTGATGAGGGCCCCGGATTCAACAAGCACACCTTCCCCTATATAAATACGGCTTCCCAGCAGTACGGCTCCTGCCATGATAACAGAGGCGCCGTGCAGCAACCGGCCATTCTGCATGACCTCAAGCCTGCCTTTACCGGTGGCGCCGAAAACAAACTCATATTCGCGACTGCAGCTTAAGATACCATGGTGGAGGACCAGAGACTGCTGCAGCGGCACGCCGAGCGTCAATCCCGGATGCACCATGGGTTTGCCACTATAATCATCCATATAGCTTTTTAAATTTTTTAACCCGTCCCATACATATTTCGTTCCGGAAAAAATATCTTTATGGGCATAAGCACTCAAGTCAAAAAAAGAACCGGCATCTAACATGATATCACTCCGCGGGCATCATAAAGGGGGAAAAAGACGGTTGCGGCAGACCATCCATGCCTTAGTCGTCTCTCTTTGCAGCAAAAATTACGATCAAAAAACAGGAACTTTTCCGTCATATATTGACCCGGCACCATTTATTCAAGGAAAAAATGGACTTTCTTGCCGATGGCCCACCTTGACTTGTGGCGGTGTTGTGTTTATTTTCAATAGATTAAGTTGAATCAAAAGTACGATCACTCTGAATATCGGCCAATCACCATATACAAAAAAATCCATTAAACAGATGGATAGCGAAATATTTTTTTCCCGGCACGGGAAATATCACCCAGCCCACAGGCTATAGAGAGGAGGAAACTGTGGAATTTGATGATGCACTGTCCACGAGCATGGACGATTTCGGTGAAAATACCCAGGACATGGAAATCCCGGAATC
>JALSNT010000336.1 GCA_026986885.1 Desulfobulbaceae bacterium | reverse complement strand
CCTGAATTGAGCTCAATTCAGGTGGTAAAAAGCTGTGGAGTAAGATACCAGAAAAGGGCAGGGGAGAGAAATAAAAAATTAAGAATAGGGGGAGGGCGAAACTTAAGAATTGGTTTTACGGGGTAGCAAAATCCAGTAAGGAAATAACCTGTTGCAGTTGTCTTTGTTGCTGTCGGCTGAGGTCGATGAATTCTACGGCTCTAATTTTACGGATAACCGGAATAAAGCTGCTGCAGTTGTCGGATATATGATCGCGAACCGTTCTGGACTGGATGCCGGTGATGATGGTTTTTGATTCGCCGGCAAAGATGCCTATTTCCATCAAGGGTATGTTAGGCAGGTCTTCGCCGGAATATTCAAACGACATTCCATGCATGCTGATATCTCGTACAGGCCCGAGAATCCGAGGGTTTATCGCCAACAGCTCCCCTCCGTGCAATATATGACGGTGCGAGTGGCGACGATCGGCGATGGTTCGCAGCGATCCCTTTTCTTTGGTTTCAATAACAGTAAGCATGGCCCTCTATACCGGACAAAAGATGATGTTGTCAATGGGCAACAGTACGGTATTTTGTATGGGTAGAATTACCCATACAAATAATAGACTGTTTTGGTTAAAAAAAATAACAAGAGGCTGGAACAAATTTTTTTTTTGTATAAAAAATGTATAAAAAAGAAATACGATCACTCCGTTACACCATGCCCGGCCCCTACAGCAGGCAGGTTTTTTCCCGCAGCTCATCGATAAGTACGGACCTGTTTTCGGAATAGTTGACCGGGATGTCAATAAGATGAACCCCTTTGCCTGTCAGGCAGTGCCGAAGGGTCGGCGCAAGTTCCTGCCGGCTTGATATCCGGTAGCCGTGGGCGCCATAGCTTTCAGCGTAATGGATGAAGTCCGGGTTGCCGAATTCAAGGCCGAAATCAGGAAGGTTCATGCCCGCCTGTTTCCAGCGGATCATGCCCAGAGCATCATCGCGCAGCAGGAGAACCACCAGGTCTAATTGCAGACGAATGGCTGTTTCCAGTTCCTGGGAATTCATCATAAATCCGCCGTCACCACAGACAGCCACAACCTTTTTATCCGGATAGATCATTTTGGCAGCAAGAGCATTGGGTAGACCGGCTCCCATGGTCGCCAGGGCATTGTCAAGGAGAATGGATGATGGGTTGGTGGCTTTATAATTTCTGGCAAACCATATTTTATACATGCCGTTATCCAGGGAAAGGATTGAGTCTTCGGGCATATTGTCTCTGACAACGGAAACCAGATTTTGCGGGGTGCAGGGAAATGAATCGTCGCGGTATCTCTGAAAAACGTTTTTTTCGATTTCTTTTTTTATTCTTGCAAAATAACCATCGCCGGCAAGCGAGTCGGGTTGAATGTTATCCGTCAACCAGCGCATGGTGCGGGTGATGTCCCCTATAAGTTCATGCTGAGGAAAATATACATCATCAATAATGGCGCTGAAGTAATTGATATGAATGACTTCAACATCGTTTTTTGTCATGAAGAAAGGCGGCTTTTCAACCACGTCATGGCCGACGTTTATAATAACGTCGGCTCTGGCGATGGCGCAGTGCAGGTAGTCGTTGTCGGAAAGAGCGGCTGTGCCGAGGCAGCGCTGATGATACTCGTTGACCACGCCTTTGCCCATCTGGGTACTGAAAAAGAAAATACCGCTTCGTTCGATAAAATCTTCTATCGCCCGGCAGGTTCGCCTGCGATTGGCGGCCGCTGCTATGAGCAGCAGCGGGTTTTTTGCCTTTTTAAGAATGGGGATGGTTTTTTCGGTGGCATCCACCGGAACCTGAGGATTTGAGATTTCGGTGACCGGAAAGACTTCGGCAGTCGTTGTTTCAGCCGCGATATCCTCGGGAAGCTCCAGGTGAACAGGGCCGCATTTTTCCTGGACAGCAACCCGAAAGGCCTGCCGGACCAGGGGGGCAATGCTGTTGGCGCCGACAATCTGGCGGGTCATCTTGGTAATAGGTTCCATCATGCGGACTACATCAATGATTTGGAACCGACCCTGTTTGGATTTTTTTATCGGTTTTTGACCGGTGATAAACAGACAGGGCATGCCGCCAAGCAGGGCATGGGAAACGCTGGTGACAAAATTGGTGGCTCCGGGACCCAGGGTGGCCAGGCAGACGCCGGGCCTGCCGGTGAGTCTGCCGTAAGTTGCCGCCATAAAACCGGCAGCCTGTTCATGCCTGGTAAGAATAAGCTTGATTTTCGAAGTTCTGAGTGCTTCCAGAAAAGCCAGGTTTTCTTCACCGGGAATGCCGAAAATATAGGAAACCCCCTCATTTTCCAGAGCTTGGACTAATAATTCAGCGCCATTCATATTGGCCTCGATATCGAAATATTGGGAATGTTGAACCGGATTTGTCTGTCGGTTTATTGTTGGATGAATTCAGGTATAAAGTAACCCATTGGAAGATTAGTGGAAATAAAAAAGAATTCCGGGAGATTTTTTGGTGGTTCTCCCGAAGTTATTTATGCCTAAATCGTTCAATGCAGGTTACGGCAATATTTCCCCTTAATATAAATTTTCCGACCATATAATTTCTTAACAATTTTCGAATTATCCGTTTTGTCCGGCCCAGGGGTGTTCTGAAGGGATCCGTAGCCGAGCGGTTAACAAAATAGATAACCTTTTTAATTACGCAATAGTACGCCATGCTGCTCTTGCTATATCGGTGTTTTGTTTCCGGTCTCCTCTCTGAATTTTGATTTTTTTCGAATGGAGGATCCATGAAAAAGCTCAAAAAAGGGGTTTACAGAAGGGAT
>JALSNT010000335.1 GCA_026986885.1 Desulfobulbaceae bacterium | reverse complement strand
GGCATATTCAAATCGGTCAGCACCAGGGCCGGTTTTTCTTTTTCCAACCACTGCAAAGCACCGGCAGGAAATTCAAAGAGAACCGGTTCAAACCCAATTTCATGCAATGTCGCCTTGTAGATATTTAAAATCATTCTTGAATCATCAACGGCACATATCTTGATCCGCACACCGCCACTCTCCATCTCGTCTCCGACAACCTTGGCGGCAAATGCATCAAATCCGTTTTCTTTGAGTAGTCTGCAATAATGGTCTTTTATGTCCTTATGACTGTGGGGCAGGTAAACCAGCGCCATCTCCTGGAAGTAATCTTCACCGGCCAGGTTCAAAAAGATATTATCCACCTGGGCATTGGTAATAATTTTAACTATATGGCGCGCTTCATCGTCCTTATTGCGGATCATATTTTTAATACCGGCGGCAAGGATCTCATTAAAGTTCCGATCAATCGCCCGGGCAGCCGCCACACAGACATGGTCTTCTTTGTCCGTCAAACCGGCGGCCAGGGTGTAAGCCCCCCTGCGCAGCGGCAAAAGGGCAAGGGCCTCGTAAGCAGCAAAACGGACATTGGCGTTTTTAGGCACGGAATCCAACAACTTCCGAATCGGCATGATAGCACTCTCGTCACCGATATCACCAAGGACATTAAGGGTATGAACGAGAAAATCATCATCTGGTTCCTTCAGATTTTCAATAAGTACCGGTACGGACTTGACCCCGATGCGGATAAGTTCATCCTTGGCATAAATCCGCATATGCGCGTGATGCGAGCGCAGGGTATCATTGAGTTTTTCCAGGGACACCTGGTCCTGCACATCTGCGAAAATACCAAGAATAAGAAGATCAAGCTCATTGTCCGTGCCCATCCGTTCAGCCAGCCGATGCATGGCCGTCGGCGTACCGACCTGCCCCAGGGCATGAATGGCGGTAATAATAAGCTCACGATCGGCAGAGTACAGATAATCGGTCAGGGTATTAATACTTTGGGGGTCACCGATCATCCCCATCGTCTCTATGATAAGTTTAAGTTGATCACCGTCTTCGGTCTCTCCAAGAAGATCAATGAGGGCCGGAGTTGCCTCTTCAAGTTTGAGTTCACCGGCTGTTTCAATGAGTACGGTTTTATCCAGAATAACCGGGTTGCGTAATCCATCAATCAACAGATCCGGATAGGCTATCAAATGGGAGATAAGTGTTTCCCGGATGACCGGTAACTCTTTTGCCAGTTCAGGAAAAGTCGTCAGGACATGGTTGAGCAGGGGAATGGTAAAATCGGCATCCGCCCGGGCAAGTTCATAGAGTAGACGGTTCTGGGTCTTTTTATCTACCTCGGCTATATGATCAAGGACGAGCCGGGCCTTCAGGGAATCACCGGTCTGTATATTGGCCCGGATCTCTTCGATCATGTGTTCTTCATTCAACTCAGCCATCCCTGTTCTCCCCTTTTTCACTATTTCTGCGTAAGCTGATTGTCTGTAAGAGCATCTTACGATTGCGGATACCAGTCGACGCCCAGGCGTCGTACAACATTAAATCCACCACTTAATACCATGGTATTGTTTTTGCCGATATGGTCAAGAAAAATCTGTACTTCATAGGAACGGGTACCGGCATCGCATAAAATAATCAAAGTCCTGTTATCCGGTATCTCATTATAGCGCTCGCGCATCTCAATATACGGTATGGCCAGCCAACGATCTTTGCCGAATTTCTCCACACAAGGGTCTGCCTCCAGAGGATGCCTGATATCCAGCGCCATCCAGTCCGGCTCCAGGGAAAAATCTTCCATCCAGGCTAAAAAACGATCCATATCAAGTTTGCGCAGACGACCGGCGCATAGATTATCGGCAACAAAAGCAGCGGCGTTTATCGAATCAACGGCGGCTGAAAAAGGCGGCGCATAGGCCATTTCCGCATCTCTGAAATCCTCTATAACAGCTCCGGAGGTGATCATAACGGCAGCAGTATCTATCCGGACGGAAATGGAATCGTTCATAACGCCGAATCCCTGCAGCCCAAGGACCCGACGGCTTGTTCTATCAAAAACCAGCTGGAAAACGGCAATGGCTTCGCCGGGATAAAAATGCGCCCGGTCCGCCGGGGCGGTCAGGGCGTAATCAGCATCAAAACCTTCGGCCAGTGCCGCCTCGTAGGTCAAGCCGGTAGCGGCAATGCAACGATCAAAGGCCTTCATGATAAAAGAGCCGACAGTCCCCTTAAACCTGCTGACGTTACCGGCCATATTATCCCCGACTATCCGACCCTCCCGGTTGGCCAGAGAGCCGAGCGGTGCATAAGTATCCCTGCCGGTAAGCAGATTTGTCAGGGCAACACAGTCGCCGGCGGCATAAATATCGGCATCACTGGTCTGCATCCGCTGGTTGACCACAATACCGCCCCAGGGAGCTACCACAAGACCGGCCTTGACGGCCAGTTCATTCCTGGGGCGAACTCCGGCAGCCATGATCACCAGATCGGCGGCCAGTGTTCTTGCCGGTGTCTGCACGCCGGTAACCCGACCCGTATCATCACCAACAATCGCCGTTGCTCCTTCACTGGTATAAACGGCAATATCTTTTTCCAGAAGATGGTTCTTCAGCATGGCGGCAAACTGCCAGTCGACAATCTTTGGTAACAGCTGCGGCATAAATTCAATAAGTGAGGTTTCAATGCCCCAGAGATCTTTCAGGGCCTCGGCCATTTCCACACCAATGGCACCGCCGCCGATGACAACGGCCCTGGAAACCTTGCCCCGGGCGATCCTTTTTTTTATTTCAATCGCCTTATGCAGGTTGGCAATGGTAA
>JALSNT010000334.1 GCA_026986885.1 Desulfobulbaceae bacterium | reverse complement strand
TTTTTCGGCAACGATAAACACTACCTTGGTCACTGCCGCCGAAGCCGGTGGTAAACCTATCCAGGGAAAAGTACTGGAAACCATGGATGCCGGAGGCTATACATATCTCCACCTGCAGGCTCATCAAGGTGATGTATGGGTGGCGATACCCGAAACCAGGGTCCCGAAAGGACAACAGGTTACGTGTCAACCGGGCATGACCATGACCAACTTTACTTCCAAAAGCCTGGGACGAACATTTAAGTCTATTATTTTTTCCTCCGGTCTCAGCAGTAAAGGTGCGACAGCCGTTGCCAATCCCCACGCCGGCAAAACCAGGATGAACGGCCCGGAAAATGATGATTTTGCGGCAGCATTACAGGCCGAGCAAAGGGGTTCTTCCGGAATCGGCCATGCAGCAGCAGGGACCGCAATGGGTGGTGCCATGATGGCCTCCGGCGGCAGCGCCTCCGCCATTGTTCCTTCCAAAGACATCAAGGTCGACAAGGCCGAAGGAAACAATGCCTATACGGTTGGCGAATGTTTTAACCAGGGGAAAAAACTCAACAATAAAGAAGTAATGGTTCGCGGCAAGGTAGTGAAGGTTTCCCGTATGATCATGGGAAAGAACTGGGTTCACATCCAGGACGGTACAGGTAACCCCATGAAAAATACCCATGATCTTGTTGTTACAACCATGGCCGATCCAAAGCTTGATTCCGTCGTCATTGTGAAAGGTACCCTGCATGCGGATAAAGATTTCGGCGCCGGTTACAAATACAAGGTCATTATTGAGGATGCCGAAATAAAATAATCCTCTTGCCACATGTATGTTGTCCTTGTCGGCCCCGGCGCTCTTGGGTCGTTATTAACAGTACATCTTGCACCGTTGATTACGGCGACGGGCGGAACCTTCCACCTGCTTGATCACAGGAGGGATCGGGCCGACAACCTTGCACGCAGCGGAATCACCCTGCACATAAACGAACGGCAACGCACCGTGCATCCGGCAGTCTCCTCCGATCCATTGGCCATCACCCGCTGTGATATCCTCCTGCTCTGTGTTAAGAGCGGGGATATCAACAAGGCCCTGCAGCATGCCGCTTCCCTTGTCAAAAATGATACCATGGTCATCGGTATACAGAACGGCATGACCCATCTGCAACAATTGCGGCAAAGTAAAGGTGTCGCGGCGGTGGCGGTATCCTCGGTCGGCGCCACCCTTTCAGCTCCCGGTCAGGTTATTTACGGTGGAGGGGGAATAACCCGGTTCGGTCTGCTCACTCCGCATTCACCGGTTCCAAACTTCCTGAAAGAGCTGCTTTCTTTATTCAATCAGGCCAGACTTGAGGCGGAAATCGTCCCGGATATTCATCCCCATCTCTGGGAGAAACTCTTTATCAATGTGGCGATCAATGCGGTGACCGCCATCCACCAAAGAAAAAACGGCCAATTACTCACCTCATGCGCAATACGCAATACCATGAAAATTGCGGTCTCGGAAGCAGTGGCAGTGGCAAAGGCACATGGTATCCCCATAATCGGAGATCCGATTAACCAGGCCTTTTCCGTCTGCCGCAAAACCAGAAACAACATTTCTTCCATGTGGCAGGATGTGCTCAACAAACGACCGACGGAAATAGGGGCCATCAACGGATATATTGTCAACGAAGGAAAACGACTGGGGATAGATACTCCGGTCAATGCAGACCTTGTCCGGCAAATACGACAAATCGAACGATCATGGAGAGAGGCGTGACCACCGGACTTGAAAAAATAAATCCCGCCTTGTTAGGCTTTGACTTTGACGGCGTTATTGCCGACACGGCCGAGGTTTTTATCCGGCTTGCCTGTGAAAAATATGGCCATTGTGATATCCGAATTGAGGATATCACCGACTTTGAAGTGGACCGGTGCCTGCAGATAGCTCCGGATATTGTTCAGGCCATTTTTCTGGAAGTAATGCTTGATTCCATAGGTACCGGCCTGCAGCCGATGCCCGATGCGGTCCAGGTCCTGGGCGAACTGACGGAGCAGGCTGAACTGACTGTTATTACGGCCAGGAAGAAACCAGAGCCGGTCCAAAACTGGTTTGAAAAATACCTGCCGCCTTCAACCTGCACCCGTATTCGTATTATTGCCATGGGTGTCCACGACAACAAGAGCCTGCATATCCAAAAAGCAGGTCTCACCCATTTTATCGACGACCGGGCGGAGACCTGCCTGCAGCTTGACAATGCCGGTATCGGCGCCATTGTCTTTGACCATCCCTGGAATAAAAATCGCCACCAGCTGCCAACCGTCGGCAGCTGGCAGCAAATCCGTAATCTCTGCCGGTAACTGTTTTCTATGAAATGTCCTCAATGCGGCTTACCAATCCCCTTGTACAGGAATCCCGTTCCCACCGTGGATATTATTATTGAAATCGGAGAAGGTATTGTCCTGATAGAACGAAAGAATCCGCCCCATGGCTGGGCGCTGCCCGGCGGATTTGTCGATTATGGAGAAACCTATGAACACGCCGCCGTTCGGGAGGCAAAAGAGGAAACCGGCCTGGAGGTAAATCTGGTACGACAGTTTCATACCTATTCCGATCCTGACCGTGATCCCAGACAACATACGGCCTCAACTGTCTTCATCGCCAAAGCTCAGGGGACGCCGCAGGGATCCGATGACGCCCTGCAGGCAAAAATCTTCAACAGGGACTCCCTGCCGCCGCTGGTATTTGACCACGGGAAAATCCTTGATGATTACTTCCATAAAAAATATTAAAAGGTCGGTAATGCCAAAAAACTTACCCGTAACTCTGCAAAGGAATCAATAAAAAC
>JALSNT010000333.1 GCA_026986885.1 Desulfobulbaceae bacterium | reverse complement strand
TCAACAAGGCCCTGGACAGAAAAAGGCGTTTGGGCCAGTACGCCATCATCTGGAAAAACGGCAAACCTGTTGTCCTGGAAGCTGATAAGCACGCCACCGGCCGGACTCAAATGGAAAATAATTGAACAACCCGGCGTGTTGGGCTTTTTTCCGGGAAATTAGTCCGTCTCTTCACTCATCTGCCTGATTACAACTTCCAGACCTTCGTGCGGGTCAACCCCCAGGGCCTTGCATAAACGCACGAACTCGATGATATCCAGCCGTCGTTCTCCAAGCTCGACCTTGCCGACCCAGGAATAAGGGACATCCAGAAGTTCGGCCAGTTGCCGTTGTGTCAGATTCCGCTCATGGCGCATTGTAACAAGCCATTTTCTGAGAGATTGATATGGTGCGCTGTGAATAGTCTTTTTCATCTTAACTTGACCCCATTTTCGGTGCAAGGTAAGATGTTTTGACCATGCGCCCAAATCAGGTGCAAAATCAAACCGGTTTACCCAGGTCAATCCAAAGGCATGCAGGCAATGGCAAAAAAGAAAAATAAAGGGAAAAAGGTGGTGCTGGTTGGCCACCTGTACGAACAGGAAAAGGAGAAAAAAAAGCCTGTCCAGGGCAGGAAACCACCGAAAAAAGAAAAGCCCAGGGTTGAGATGGGAAAGTTTCTGCTCACCATCCCCAAAGACTTGCGCCGGGAAATTAAATTTGAATCAGATGAAAGAGGATTCGGCAACGTGAGCGCTTATATCTGCCACATCCTCCGTAAGCGGAACCTAATTTTTACTGGCTGTAATAATAAAACATGAAAAGGGAGAACTGCCTGATATCAAGTGAAAATTGCAGTAATCGCTTGCCATAAGCCTGGTAAGCGTTATTATCGGAATAATGAAACTATCTTTTGGGGTTACCTCTATTTTTAGCGATTATGAGGTGATTGTTTAATCCGTGAATGGTGGAATGCAGAACATAAACCTGGCCACTGCCGGGATATGGTCGTTTGGTGATGACTCCGGCGACACCATACGTCTGTCCCTGCCGGATATTCTGCGTGCTGATATTCCTCTTTACCACTGCCCCGGCCCCGGATTCCTGGCGCCGATCCAGCATGAACTGCTGGCCTCCATTCTCCAGTTTGCCGTTGACAGCCTTTGGCCCAGGGGCTTAGGCAAGCGCCAATATCAAAAACTGATCCATGCCGATCAGGTCAAAGATGTGCAACCTGTTGTAAAAAGTATTTGCCGGAGGCTTAAACAGATTGAAGGCTTTAATCTTTTCGGATGCAATGCCTTCATGCAGATGCCTTCTACGTGGCGTAAAAGCGGCAAGTTAATGGGGATCGGCCGACTTCTCTGGCCGTTTATTCCCAACCCGCTGGGAGCAGCCAAGGGCCTGCGGTGCATGGCCCCGCTGCCAACCTGCCTTGCCCCTGACCTGACGGCTCTGTTTCTCTACACTTCATGTTGTTTCCCAAAAGGAGGAACACAATTTTGGACCATTGGTAACCTGGCAGGACGTGCTGTGCTGCACGAACTCCGGGGGAAGACCATCCGCCAGCAACTTTTCAGCGCGGTGTTGCCTGGCAGCTCTCCTGACTGGAAACCGGCCCAGCCCCTGCCATGGGTCAGCCGATGTCTGAATAATGGAGGGCTTGAAGATGACGACCGCCCGCCATGCCGGCGGTATCTGCAGGGGAACAAAAGAATAAAGGGTACGGCCAATCTCCGGTTTTTCCAGGCCAGAGGTATGGTACTGGAACCGCCGGAAAAAGGTATATGTGATATTTCCGGGCAGCCGGGAATGGTTTTTAAAGGATATTATTTACTTACAGATGAGGCTGTTTACCGGAACATTGTCACATACGGACAACCACGGCGAGATTTAAAATATGCCGGAATTCTGGGCCGGATGTACGAGAAAATAGATCATTCTTCGGTTGCCGGGAAATCAAAAAATCAAGATACAGACAAAAAAGATTTTAGTTTGCCCTGCCATGGTCACACAATACCTGGCTGGTATGCAACAGCCACCTGTCTTGATTATCCCACCGCGACAATACAGGCTGTTAGAGAAAATAATCCTCAACCGGTGCCGGCTCCCGAGCCTGCAGAATCGTCCTTTTTTCTGGTGAAATACAGCACGGGAAAACAGGATGTCAGGGGACTGTATCACTATCAGCATTGTAATTTTCAAGATCCAGAGCGGGCCAGGAAACTTGCGGAAATGGTTGACGAGGCTATTGGCAGGCTGAAATCCGGGAAAAAATATTTACTGAAAGCGGCAAGACAGAAGAATAACCATTTGGATGACTTTGCCGATTCGGCGCTACTTGATAGCTACCAGCAGCTATGGAACACGGCAGACCTATTGTATTCCGGTTATGGCGTGGCCGACGAATCAGGCAAAGATTGGGAACCATGGGCGGCGGTCTATCTTGACAAAACCCTGCGCCAATGCTGGCAGCGGATAATCGAGGAACATTGGAGCAGCAGGAGTTTATCAATTGTGGACCGACGGAAGGAATGTACCGCGACCCGTATGGTGCTGGGAGAAAAAGCCATGGAAAGAGATAGAACATACTTAGATGGGCATGCCACGGTTCGCGCCGGCAGGGCGTTTGCCAGGGAATATTATCAAGGACTCGGTTCTACGGAGAAGGCGCGGCTGTCCCATGAAATAACTCCGGTGATCTCGCGATATTTCTGGCAATGCTTAAACAAGGCAAGGCGTGAAGATCCGGCGTTATATCAGCCCATGTTTGAGCTGGCATTACCCTTGCTGCAATATATTCTTCCTGTGGAAGACGGTCGCACTCT
>JALSNT010000332.1 GCA_026986885.1 Desulfobulbaceae bacterium | reverse complement strand
AGAATTAAACATACAATCCCCGCCGGCGCAAGACACGATAGGTAAGTATCTTTACTGCATCGTTAAAAACAAACCAGGCCAGGGCATATGCCCACATATAGGCCGCATAGGTCCAGCCGATGGCCGGGATAAGAAATCCATAGACCGCAATAAGTGTCCCGGCAATCCGGGTGGAAAAGGTAGCCCAGAACAACAGCTGAGAGGGATAGGGCTTTTTCCAGAACCAGTCCTCAATACGGGTATTGTAGATGGTGCCGTGCCCGGCGATGACCAGCTTGGCAAACATCAGCGACTGGATCATCTCATTGGAAAAATGCAACTCTATTAAGATAAAAAAAAGCAGAAAAGAAGACAGTACCCCGGCAACACCCAGGGTGGAAGCCACGGTCAACAGTTCGGTCATATTCCAGCGCACCGGATTTTTCTGTACCCTGGTGTTATCGTAGGCGATGGCAAGAATGGGGATGTCGTTGAGCAGGGCCAGGATGATGATCATCAGGGCCGTAATCGGATAAAAATTAAAAACGACAATGGATATGGTCATAAACAGGATGATGCGAATGGTCTCGGCGACCCGGAAGATGGAATAACTCTTCATCCGCTCAAAGGTGATACGGGCCTGTTCAATGGCATGGTTGATGACCGACAGGCCAGGGGCCGTGAGAATAATATCGGCAGCCGCCCTGGCCGCATCGGTGGCATTGGAGACGGCAAAACCGCAATCCGCCTTTTTCAGGGCCGGGGCATCGTTGACCCCGTCACCCGTCATGCCGACGATATGTCCGGCCTTCTGCAGGCTGTCCACCAGCATGTACTTGTCCTCCGGCACCACCTCGGCAAAGATGTCGCTTCCCTCAATCATCTCGATGATGGCCGATTCATGGGTGTGGAGAAATTCCTGATTGAGCAGGCTGACGTCATAGATCGACTCAAGTTCCTCGATAACGGAATCGGCAAAACGCCGGGCTTCCTTCCCGGTAACCTCGGGATGCAGTTTATGGTAAATAGCCGTGGTCAGGGCCTGGGCCAAACCGATAAATTCGGCATGGGACTTACCGCTCAGCTGCTCGGCCCGCATGGTTTTATCAGCAAGCCCTAACATGGCACCTATCTCGCGGGCAATGGCCATATTGTCACCGGTGACCATCTTTACCTGCACCCCGTACTTCCTCATCTCTGCAATGACCTGGGCCGAATCAGCACGCGGCGGATCAATCAGAGGAATCAAGCCGATTAATGCAAGGGGGCTATCCTTATCCAGCCGCCGACCTACGGCCAGGGTACGATAACCCTTGGCGGCCAGCTGATCCACGGCATCAAGGACGGCAGCCAGTTCTTTGTCCGGCAGCTCCGTCATATCAAGCAGGACCTGGGCCGCGCCTTTAAGGACCTGGAATGTTGTTCCTTCCTTATGAACGACCGCCTCGGTACGCTTACGCACCGGGTCAAAAGGGATAAAATCGGTCTGCGTATAGGCCTGCAGATCAAGATCAGGAAATTTTTCGGCGGCATACTGAAAAAGCGGCACTTCAATGGGGTCGTTATTTTCCCGCCGCGAGGCAAGTAAGGCGTAAAGCAGGAGTTGCCGCTCGTCATGGTCGCCGAATAAAACCGGGCTGGTCACCTGCATCTCGTTTCTGGTCAGGGTGCCGGTCTTGTCCGAACAAAAGACATCGACACCTGCCAGTTCTTCAATGGCGGTTAACTTGGAAACAATAGCCTGACGACGGGCAAGATTGAGGGCGCCGACCGCCATGGTGACCGAGAGTACGGCCGGCAGGGCCACCGGGATGGCGGCCACGGTCAATACCAGGGCAAAACGGATAATTTCCAGAAAATTTTCATGGCGGAAAAGGGCCACCATAAGAATGACAATAACCAGACTGATTGTTATGATGATCAGAAAGTTGCCGATCTGGATAACCATTTTCTGAAAATGGCTTCGTTCGGCAAGTGATGCCCTGGCCACCAGGGCAACCACGGAATGAAAACGGGTATTGGCGGCGGTGTTCACCACCAGAGCGGCCATTTCCCCCTGCTTGACAATGGTGCCGGCATAGGCGATTTCGCCCTGCTTCCGGGTAACGGGCAGGGACTCACCGGTAAGGGCCGACTGGTCAATGGACAGATATTCGCCCTTAAAAAGCTGCACATCGGCCGGGACCACATCGCCGATCCGCAGCCTGATGATATCGCCGGGTACCAGCTCCCGGACGGGAATGGTAACGTACCTGCCTTCCCGCAGGACAGTGATCTCCTGGCTAAGTTTGCCCTTCAGGGCGGCCAGCGCATTCAGCGCCCGATGTTCCTGCAGAAAATCAAGGATACCGTTAACCAGCAGCATGATGGTAATAATGATAAAATCTTCCCATTTCCGGACCATGGCGGACAAGATGGCCGCCACCTCGATCATCCAGGGAATAGGCCCCCAGAAACGGCGGAAGATACGATGCCAGAGCGGCTCCGTTCTCTCCTGTATCTCATTGTAACCGTATTGTTGTAACCGGGCGGCTACCTCCCGGCTGCTCAGACCGTTGTCGGCATCGGCCTGCAGTTCGGTAAAATTTTCCTCAAGCGTGTGATCGGCAAATTCATCGGTACTGCGCATCATCAATCCTCCTTCTGCATCCTGCTGAAACCTGATATGGAGCATCGCTCAACTCAGGTAAAAAAAAAGATAGGTATCTTTCAGGTATTGTCAAAAAATTGCCCGGGCTTTTTTTCTCCGGATTCATGAATAAACCTTCATGCCTTGATGGCACAACAGGATCCAACGGATGCCGAACCATGCAACAGAGGATATAAAGGG
>JALSNT010000331.1 GCA_026986885.1 Desulfobulbaceae bacterium | reverse complement strand
GTGAACACCAAAGGACAACACGGGATGTGTGTAATATGGTTCGGCAATTAATGCCGCAACCGTAAAAGTTGAACCTTTTTTAATACCACGTCACGCTCTCTATTTCAAGCTTCCCCATGAAAAATCAGCAGGAAATCAGTGTTTCCCTTATACAAATCCGTTACCCCCGGTCATAGGATAAAAGAGCAGCAGGCTGACATTTTGAGATCCTGATAAAAAAATTATCGGACCAAGAGGGTATTACGCCCGCCTAATATATGTAGTAACCATTTGAATCCAAACTTTAATAATTCCCCATCATTACGCTTAATACGTCGTTTTTCCTCTTTGGTCAGCCGAAAGGAAGCAAGAAGATTCATCCGGGTACAGTATGAACGAAATTCGTCAATATTGTAACAAACCATAAACGCCAACTGCTGGCGCGCCCCAGCCCTGCCTTCGCCCTGCCAGGGATTCGTTGCGAAAAAGGCATCTACCTCCGCCCATAAATCATTCATCAAGTTATATTCAAAAAGGAACTGGTCTCTTTCCCAACGGGCAATAGTATATTTGTGCGGCTGAAAATGCCCCTGACAGTACGGATGATGGGTCATGAAATAGTGAATCTTGAGTTTTTTTTCTCCAGGAATTTTCTCCACTGCCCGCTCAAGGGGATATGTGCGGCAGGCTGACGGTCGATCTTTATAAACGGAACAGCCATTTTTCATGAGAAACGGGCACGGATACCCCTCTTCATCAGCCATATTCAGCATAACAGCTGGAAAAAAGGGGTGAGAGCCCTCGCTAATCCGGGTGTACAACCGCATAAATTCTTCAGAGTGCAGGCCAAGTTTATTTTTCAATCTGAGAACATCATACGGATAAAGATACATCTCCACCTTATGACAACAGGTGAGAAAACAATCCACTTCCGCATGGCAATGAAAAGAAAATTCCTCATTACCGACCCGAGTCCTCCCCTCGGGAATTGGGAAATCAACGTATTTGCTCTTCATTCATTACCCCATAAAAAAAGGCTGATTGATGATTGCTCATCGAATCAGCCCGCTATACTCTATCAACACCTGCCCACAGCAATATTCGCCGGTTATGAACTATTCCTCCCCATCGGCGGCAGGCTCTTCTACAGCCTCTTCATAACCAACCAGCTCGACAATAGCCATGGGGGCGGCATCGCCATAGCGGGTCCCGGTACGAATAATTCGAGTATACCCTCCTTGACGATCGGCATACTGCTCACTTAATTCATCAAAAAGTTTGGCAACAATATTTTTCGTTCGAATATAGGACAACGCCTGTCGTCTGGCGTGCAGATCGCCCCGTTTGCCAAGCGTTATCATTTTCTCAGCAATCCGGCGCACCTCTTTTGCCTTTGGGACAGTGGTTACTATTCGTTCATGTTCCAAAAGCGAAGTCACTATATTACGAAGCATGGCTTTTCTATGTGACGGATTACGGCCAAGTTTTCGACCTGCTACTTTATGTTTCATTGGTATATCCTTCTTTTTCCCTTACCTGTTCTGATTCTTTATGCAATTTACAGTCTTTGGGAAATCAGTTTTCTTCACCGTTTTCTTCCAATTCACCTGGTGCCTTCCAACCTTCAACTTTCATTCCCAGAGTTAAATCATGTTCGGCAAGGAGTGCTTTAATTTCGTTAAGTGATTTGCGGCCAAAATTTTTAGTCTTCAACATTTCAGCATCAGTTTTCTGGACTAATTGACCGATATATTGAATATCTGCGTTCTTCAAACAGTTTGCCGAACGAACGGAAAGCTCAAGATCTTCAACATTCTTATCAAGAAACGGGGGATAGACAATTTCATCCCCTTCCCCTTCAACCTTATCCGGCGCCTTTGCCTTGTCTTCATCAAAGTTGATGAAAATAGTCATCTGTTCTTTCAGAATTTTTGCCGCATAGGCCAATGCATTTTCAGGTGTTACGGAACCGTCGGTTTCCACTTCCATGGTCAGCCTGTCATAATCGGTACGTTGACCTACACGGGCAGCACTGACAACATATTTTATACGAATAATCGGCGAAAAGGATGCGTCAATGGGAATAACCCCAATGGCATGGTCTTCTCGTTTATTCTGTTCAGCGGGAACATACCCCTTACCCCATCGCACCTCAAGCTCTGCCCGGAAATGGGTATCATCCCCGGTGATTGTACATATATGCTGGTCCGGATTCATGACATCAACACTCACACCACCATTGATATCACCTGCGGTTACCGGCCCTGTACCTTTTTTCTCAAGAACAACGACGACCGTGTCCGGACCATTTAGTTTGAGTCGTACAAGCTTAAGGTTGAGAATAATCTCCGCAACATCTTCATGAATTCCGTCAATGGTGGTAAATTCATGCAATGCATTGTCGATCTTAACAGACGTAATTGCCGCACCCCTGATGGAAGAAAGTAATATTCTGCGTAAAGAGTTGCCGATGGTTGCAGCAAAACCGCGCTCAAACGGTTGGCAGATAAAACGACCATACGTTGACGTATGGGTGTCGCTTGTGACCTCTAAACGCTCCGGGGTGATAAGCTCATGCCAATTTTTATAAAAGGGATTCTCGTCCCGGATTTCCTGTACCATGCAATACCTGATGATTAGGGTTTACTTGGAGTACAACTCGACGATCAACTGCTCGTGAATCGGAAGTGTAATTTCTTCACGATTAGGCAATGCCTTCACCGTTCCCTGAAAATTCTTTTGATTAAGTTCAATCCAGCTCGGAACCCCGCGACGTGCGGCTCCTTCAAGATTGTCTTTAATCATTTCATTGCTCCTGCTTTTTTCCTTGAGGCTGATCAGATCACCTTCGCAGACAAGATAGGACGGAATATTAACCTTTTTCCCGTTAACAGTAAAATGATTATGCCTGATCAACTGTCTGGCCTGATCACGGGAACCGGCAAAACCGAGGCGATAGACCGTATTATCAAGTCTCCTCTCAAGCATGATAAGGAGATTTTCACCGGTGACACCTTTTGCCTGATCAGCAATATGAAAATACCGACGAAACTGCTTCTCCAGCATCCCGTACATATGTTTAACTTTCTGTTTTTCTCTAAGCTGAATTGCGTAATCCGATACCTTTCGAAAACGATTCTGCCCGTGCTGCCCCGGGGAATAGGACCGTCTTTCAAAGGAACATTTATCAGAATAACAGCGGTCACCCTTGAGAAATAGTTTCAAATTTTCACGCCTGCATGTCCTGCAGGAAGCTCCAGTGTATCTGGCCAAAGTAGCCCTCCATCAATAATCGGTATCGGTTTTACACAACGATCGGCAGGGGCCGGTTGCGACCGAACAAAATAAAAAGAAAACGATTTTATACCCGTCTTCGTTTAGGCGGTTTACATCCATTATGGGGAATAGAGGTGACATCGACGATCTTACTCACTTCCAGGTCAGCCGTAGTTAAAGCGCGCAAGGCAGCTTCACGACCGGGTCCCGGCCCTTTTACCCGAACTTCGACCTTGCGTAAACCATGTTCTTTAGCCTTGCCGACGGCGTCACTTAATGCCTTCTGAGCAGCAAAGGGGGTTGATTTACGAGATCCTTTAAAACCAATCACGCCGGCACTCGACCAGGCAAGTGTATTACCCTGGCGGTCGGAAATGGTGACAACGGTATTGTTAAATGTAGAATATATGAAAACTATCCCTTCCGGGACATTTTTCTTTTCACGGCGTTTACTGCGACCGCCTTTCACTGCTTTTGCCATAACCGCTCCATTTATGTTGAGCTCAATCTACTCTTTATTCGTACGTAACAGAGGACAGAAACCGGATGCCGGTCTAATTGCCGCCTGCGGCGTCAATAACTGCTGTTGACTGTTCTAACATCCTCTGTTTCATTGCTTGTTGTGCCGCTGTGGCATGGATAGTATATCCGGAAAATAAAAAAAAATTGACGACGATATAGTCTCGCCATGCAGATAACCCGTTAACGCTATCTGCGAACCGATCCTCGCCGAGGCCCTTTCCTTGTCCGGGCATTGGTCTTTGTTCGCTGTCCCCGACAGGGTAAACTCTGACGATGCCGACGACCACGATAGCAACCGAGATCCACGAGGCGTTTGATATTCATGGAAACTTCACGACGTTTATCGCCTTCGACGACATAATCGTTTTCAATAATTTTTCTGATGCGGGTAACATCATCACCACTGAGGTCATCACTGTTCATCTGATAAGGCAGATCCGCCTTATCAAGTATTTCACGTGCGGTGGTCAACCCGATTCCATATATATAGGTCAACGCCCGGTCCATATGTTTATTTCGTGGCAAATCCACGCCTGCTATCCGTGCCAAGATATTACTCCTTGTTAAACTGAAAAACAGTTAGACGGTAAAAAAAATCATCCCTGCCGTTGTTTGTGTTTTTTATTTTTACAGCTGACACGAACGACACCTCTACGCTTGATGATTTTACAATTAGCGCATATTTTTTTTACTGACGAACGTACCTTCATAACCCTCTCCTCCATAAACTGCTCCGGAACTCACCGTAAACAGATAATATTCAGTAAATCCCGCTAATAATTAATTCTCTATCATTTTCTACCGTTACCGCCTTTCGAACGAAAAGTTACACGGCCTCTGGTAAGGTCATAAGGCGACAATTCAACCGTTACCTGATCTCCAGGTAATATTTTTATGTAATGCATGCGCATTTTACCGGAAATATGCGCGAGAACCTTATGCCCGTTTTCGAGTTCAACACGAAACATCGCATTGGGGAGAGGTTCAATAATTGTGCCTTCTACTTCAATGGCTTCTTCTTTGGCCATAACATCATCCATTTATATTTATTTTTTGAGCAAAAGGATATATTATATAGAATATTTTTGTTTTTACAACTGATTTAAAATTACATCCGGAAATAAATAGTAAACCCTTTTCGCCTACCCAACAAGTAACTCACTCAACTTCCCGAGAACTAAGGATAAAAGGTCCATCGGCCGTGACCGCTACCGAATGTTCAAAATGAGCGGATGGCCTGCCGTCAGCAGTAATGACGGTCCAGCCGTCACGGAGAACACGAACTTTTTCCGACCCCATATTCACCATCGGCTCAATGGCGATGACCATTCCTTCCAGCAACCTGGGTGATGCTTTTTTCTGAATATAGTTTGGAACCTCGGGAGACTCGTGCAAATTAGAGCCGATACCGTGTCCTACAAACTGTCGAACAACGGAAAAACCCTGCTCCTCAACATGGTTTTGCACCGCTTTTGATATATCAGAAATCCTGTTGCCCACCACCACTTGAGATATTCCTCTGCTCAAAGCCTCCTCGGTGACAAGAAGCAGTTGTCGTACTCGTTTACTGACGTGTCCGACAGGGATTGTCATGGCACTGTCACCGTAAAATCCCTTATATCGGGTACCAAAATCAACAGAAACAATATCTCCTTCCTTTATTATGACATGCCTGGAAGGGATACCATGAACAACCTGTTCGTTTATGGATACACAAAGAGACGCGGGAAATCCCCTATATCCCTTAAAAGCAGGCTGAGCGTCATGGTCTCGACAATATTCTTCCGCCCATTTATCCAGTTGCAATGTACTCAAACCGGGATGTATTTCCCTGTTTATCATGGAAAGCACACCGGCAACAATCTGGTTGGCAGTGAACATTACCTGAATTTCTTCGGAAGATTTCAGCGTAATAGCCTTGTCTTTTCCCTTCCCCGGCACATTACCCTCAACGTCTACCTTTAAGCCGACCGGCCTTCATGAACCCATCATAATTGCGCATAACCAAATGAGATTCAATTTGAGATATCGTATCAATGGCAACACCGACGACAATGAGCAGAGCCGTACCACCAAAATAAAAGGGTACATTGAATTTACTTATTAACAAAGTCGGCATGACGCAAACGGCACTAAGATAGACAGCGCCAATCACCGTAAGCCTGGTTAAGACAAAATCAATAAATTCGGCAGTCTTTTTCCCCGGTCTTATTCCGGGAATGAAGCCGCCGTTTTTCTTCAAATTTTCTGCAACGTCATCAGGTTTAAAGGTGACCGCCGTGTAGAAAAAACAGAAAAAGACAAGCATGGCTACATATAAAATGTAGTAATATACAGTGCCGGGAGACAACATGGCGGAGACCTGCTGAACCCAGTCAATCTTGATAAAGGATCCGATTGTCGCCGGAAACATCATAATTGATGAGGCGAAAATAGGTGGAATAACACCGGATATATTGAGTTTCAACGGCAGATGTGATGACTGTCCTCCGTAAACCTTTCGACCAACCACCCGTTTAGCATACTGAATCGGTAATTTTCGCTGAGCAGTTTCAACAAAAACGATAAAGGCAACCACTAAAAACATGAGAACCAGCATAACAGGGACGAAGACGACAGCAATCTCCCCTGCCTTAATCAATTGAATAGAATTGCCGACGGCAGCAGGCAGACGGGCAACGATACCGGCAAAAATAATCAATGAGATGCCGTTACCAACGCCGCGTTCCGTCATCTGCTCACCCAACCACATGATAAAAGCAGTGCCTGTGGTCAGGGTTAACACAGTCATTAATTTAAACTGAAGACCGGGGACAAGGACAATGGCAGCACCGCCGGGTCCGGACATCCCCTCAAGACCGGTTGCAATAAAAAATCCTTGAATAATGGACAGAGCAACAGTGGAATAACGGGTATATTGTGTGATCTTACGTTGTCCGGCTTCTCCTTCCTTGGAAAGCGTCTCCAGCTGAGGAATGACCACAGTAAGAAGCTGAATAATAATAGAAGCGGATATATAGGGCATGATCCCCAGCGCAAAAATGGAAAAATGTTTCAATGCGCCGCCGGAAAACATGTTGAACATACCAAACAATGTGCCGGCATTTTGTTGAAAGAAAGCTGCCAATGCTTCACCATTGATACCGGGTGTAGGAATCTGCACTCCCATCCGATAGACAAAAAGCATAAAGATGGTGAACAACACCCTCTTTCTCAATTCAGGAATATGTGCAGCGCTGGCAAGTCCGCTCATTCTTTACTCCTTAACGGTACCGCCTGCTGCAACAATTTTCTCTGCCGCCGCCCGGCTGATCTTGTCCACATCAATAGTAAGAGCCTTTGTTATCTCACCATTGGCAAGAACTTTAACCCGCTCCTCTTTTTTCTTGAGCATACCGCCATCGAATAAGGCGGTACGATCAACCACGCTATTCTCTTCGAAGCGATCAAGATCTGAAAGTGAAATAATTGTATAGTTAGTTTTGAAAATGTTGGTGAAACCACGCTTCGGCAATCGTCTGTGTAAAGGCATCTGCCCACCTTCAAAACCAGGTTTCTGACTAAAACCGGAACGGGATCGAGCCCCCTTATGCCCCCGACCAGCCGTTTTACCCAGACCGCTGCCAGGGCCACGGCCGATACGTTTATTTCTTCGGCGAGCACCTTTTTCTGGTGAAAGGTTATTTAATTTCAGCATGTTCTACTCCTTTACCCGGACAAGATGTTGCACCTTGTTGATCATTCCACGAATTTCAGGCGTATTTTTTCTGGTAATGGTTTTATGCATCCTGGTTAACCCAAGACCAACCAGCGTCGCCCGTATTTTTTTTGTGCTGCCGATCCCACTTTTAATCTGGGTAATTGTAATTGTATCACTCATGTTGACAATCCGTCGGTAATGAAATTTTGTCCTATGCAACCATTTCTTCAACATTGAGTCCACGTAAACGAGCAATCTGCTCCGCAGAACGCACACGCCGCAGACCATCAATAGTGGCTTTAACGAGATTATGGGGATTGTTTGAACCCAGGCATTTGGTCAAGATATTCTGGACCCCGGCTGCTTCAAGGACAGCACGAACAGCACCACCGGCAATCACTCCGGTACCGTCTGAGGCCGGTTTCAACATAACCGAGCCGGATTTAAATTTACCAATAATATCATGGGGAATCGAGACATCGGTTAAGGCTACCGGCTGCATATCCTTTCTTGCACGTTCAATTCCCTTTCTAATCGCCTCGGGAACCTGATTTGCCTTACCAAGGCCATACCCGACACGACCCTTACCGTCACCAACTACGACAATGGCACTGAAACTGAACCGACGACCACCTTTAACAACCTTAGCCACCCGGTTGATAAATACTATTTTTTCGATGAGCTCTTCCTGATCTCCATCTTTTGAACGTTTAAAATCAGCCAAGAAACACCCCCGTAAAGTTTTCCTATTCTAATGTGGAAGACGAAAAATACTTAAAATTTCAGCCCGCCTCCGCGAGCACCTTCTGATAACGCCTTTATTCTGCCATGGTATACATTTCCACCTCGATCGTAGACTACCTCTTTTACTCCAGCGGCAAGAGCCTTTTTGGCTATTATCTCACCAACTTTAGTCGCCTGATCACATTTATTCTTATATTCGACCCCTTCAAAATCTTTGCCCTTTGAAGAAGCAGCGGCAAGAGTAACCCGTTTTTGATCATCAATAATTTGTACATATATATGACGATTACTCTTAAAAACCCGCATTCTCGGTCTCTCTCCGGTTCCAAAAATATTCTTTCTGATCCGTTTTATTCTCTTCCTGCGGGCAGTGAGTTTTGGACTTGTTTTAGCCATGATACTCTTTTTACCTCATTCTTCTTATGCAGCAGCAGCGCCGGATTTACCAACTTTGCGTACAATATGCTCATCAATATAGCGAATTCCTTTTCCCTTGTATGGTTCAGGTTTTCGTACCTGCCTGATCCTGGCCGCCGTCATCCCGACGAGCTCTTTGTTTACTCCAGTCAGGGTTATGGTATTATTTTTATCGACATTAACCTCTACCCCTTCGGGTACGGCAAACTCGACAGGATTGGAATACCCGACGTTCAGGGTAAGAGTTGTACCGGAGGACTTGGCACGATAGCCGACGCCTTCAACAATTAATTTTTTTTCAAATCCTTTATCAACCCCAAGAATCATGTTGTTGACCAAAGACCTTGTCATTCCCCAAAACGCCATTACCCGCTTACTGCTGCCTTTGGGAGTACAGACAAGCTGATCTCCTTGTTGAACAATTTCAATTTCAGGACGTATATCTCGTTCAAGGCTTCCCTTGTTACCGGTAACCTTGACATGGGTCCCCTGTAATTCAACTTTTACACCACCCGGTACCGGAATAGGTTGTTTGCCGATCCTGGACATTTACTGCCTCCTCTTTTCCAAATAGTGTGATTACCACACCTCACAGAGTAATTCGCCACCGACATTGAGCCTTCTTGCTTCACGGTCGGACATAACTCCTCTGGAGGTTGAAAGTATTCCAATACCCAAACCACTCATGACTTTCGGGATATTTGAACTCTTCTTATATTGCCGAAGGCCGGGTTTGCTAACCTTACGAATACCTGTAATCACCTGTTCATTGTTGGGGCCGAATTTAAGGTCTATTTTCAGGACCCCCTGGACACCCTGCTCAAGAATTTGATAGTCTGTAATATAACCTTCTTCTTTCAGCACTTTTGCCACCGCAACCTTTAACCTGGAAAGCGGCATCTCTACTGATTCAAATCGGGCAGCCACACCATTCCTTATCCGGGTGAGCATATCAGCCAATGGATCACTCATAGACATGAGACGTTACCTCTCTTCAATATCCCTTCACTTTGACAATTTTTCATAAGCATACCTGTATCGTTCTCCACCCCGGATTACCAGCTTGACTTGGTAACCCCGGTGATTTCTCCCTGGGACGCGAGTTTACGAAAACACAGCCTGCATATACCAAATTTTCGAATGTAAGCTCTGGACCGGCCGCAAAGCGGGCAACGGTTATATGAGCGTACCTTGAATTTAGGTGTTCTTCCTGCCTTGGCAATGAGTGATTTTTTTGCCACAGCTTCCTCCTGTGTAGACCAAAGAATAAATTTAATTCCGGTGAACTATTTCTTTTTGAACGGCATTCCCATAAGACCAAGGAGTTCCCGTCCCATCTCGTCATTTTTTGCCGAGGTTACTATAGTTATATTTAACCCTCTCACCTTGTCAACCTGGTCATAATCAATTTCAGGGAAGATAAGATGTTCGCTTACGCCCATGGAAAAATTACCATTACCGTCAAAACCCCTGGGTGAAATACCGCGGAAATCGCGTACCCGCGGTAAAGCTATATTCATCAACTTGGACAAAAAATCATACATGCGATCCCCGCGTAGGGTGACCCGCCCACCTATGGGCATTCCCTCACGAAGTTTGAAGGTGGCTATTGATTTCTTGGCCCGGGTAACGACCGCTTTCTGCCCGGCTATCATTGTTAAATCATTAATCGCCTTATCAACGATCTTTGGATTCTGTACGGCCTCACCTAATCCCATATTCAATACAACCTTTTCAACCCTGGGAATTTCCATTACATTGGTCAAGTTAAACTTTTCCTGTAATTGCGGCCTTAAGTCCTTTTCGTAATGTTCTTTAAGTGTTGCCATTATTTACTCCATAAGAGATAGACCAGACTAATTCTTGGCGGTTTCAATCGTAGCCCCGCATTTTTTACAGATACGAACCTTGGTCTCGTCTTCTAAAACTTTTTTCCCGGTGCGGACGGTTTCAGCACATTCCGGACAGACAAGCATCAAATTGGATATGTGCAGGGGAGCTTCACGATCTATCATCTGCCCGGACTGACCGGCATCAACAGGTTTCTGATGTTTCCTGACCATATTGATGCGCTCAACAACCGCTCTGTTTTTATTCCTGTCGATTCGAAGAATTTTACCTACCCTTCCCTTGTCTTTACCCGCTATTACTTCTACCTGATCATTTACCCTCAGGTTACTTTGTCCCTGCCGCATTATCGTTCCTCTTCTCTATTTATTCCGTCCATTTCTCTATACAAACCTTACAAGACTTCCGGGGCAAGAGATATAATCTTCATAAATCCCAGAGAGCGAAGCTCACGGGCTACCGGTCCGAAAATACGGGTCCCGATGGGTTCACCTGAGTCGGAAAGCAGGACAGCAGCATTTTCATCAAACCGAACAGCCGTATCTTCCGGTCTCTTAATTTGCTTTTTCGTGCGAACAACAACCGCATCCAGCACGTCACCTTTTTTAACTTTTGCGTGGGGGATAGCTTCTTTCACAGTTACTACGATAACATCGCCAATCCCGGCATATCTTCTACGAGTTCCCCCAAGAACCCGAATACAGAGCACTTTTTTTGCTCCGGAATTATCGGCAACGTTGAGAATGGTTTCAGTTTGAATCATTGGTCCACCTGAGAAATATTAATTGCCCGACCTTCTTCCTA
>JALSNT010000330.1 GCA_026986885.1 Desulfobulbaceae bacterium | reverse complement strand
AGGTGACCATTGCCTCTATTTCACTGGCCCTGGTGATCGGTCTTCTGACCGGGTTGGGCAGGTTGTCTCGAAACAGGTTCATCAATCTGATTGCTTCATTGTATGTGGAAATTGTCAGGGGCGTACCATTGCTGGTCCAGTTGTTCTACATCTATTTTGCGCTGGGACGTATCATCCGGGTCCCTGATATTGTAGCGGCTGTGATTGCCATGGCCTTTTGTTACGGTGCCTATATGGGGGAGGTGTTCCGGGCCGGAATCAAGTCCATTGACCACGGCCAGACCGAGGCCTCGCTTTCTCTGGGGTTCAACCAGCGGCAAACCATGGCATACGTGGTACTGCCGCAGGCGTGGCGAACCATTCTCCCACCGGTGGGTAATGAGTTTATCGCCCTGTTAAAAGACACCTCGCTGGTATCGATACTGGCGGTCGCCGATATTCTGCGTCGCGGTCGCGAATACGCCTCGGAGAGTTTTAATTACTTTGAAACCTATACCATGATCGCCCTTATTTATCTGTTGATCACCCTGGTTCTTTCCAGGATGGTCTCCACCATGGAGCACCGCCTCAGTCATTATGAACGTCACTGATCCTGTTATTAGTATCTCCCATATCAATAAATACTTTGGCTCGTTCAAGGCCCTTGATAATGTCAGTCTGGATGTGAGAGTTGGTGAAAAGGTGGTTGTTCTCGGTCCCTCCGGATCAGGAAAATCAACCCTGTTACGAGCCATTAACCGTCTTGAAACCATCAGTTCCGGCTCGATTATCATTGACGGCCATGACCTGTATTCTCCGGATGAGGATATCAACAAGATCCGCATGGAGCTGGGCATGGTCTTTCAAAGCTTTAATCTGTTTAAACATAAAACCGTGTTGGAAAATCTGACACTGGCTCCTGTCAAGCTGAAAAAAATGGAAAAAGCGGCAGCCGAGGAACTGGCCTATGTCCTGCTGGACAAGGTCGGTATTCGTGATCGGGCGAACCATTATCCCGTGCAGTTGTCCGGGGGGCAGCAGCAGCGGGTAGCCATTGCCAGAGCCCTGGCAATGGAGCCGAAGATTATGCTGTTTGACGAACCCACGTCCGCCCTTGACCCGGAAATGATCGGCGAGGTCCTGGAGGTTATGGTCACCTTAGCCCGTGAGGGAATGACCATGGTGGTAGTGACGCACGAGATGGGTTTTGCCCGTGAAGTTGCCGATCAGGTGGTCTTTATGGACAAGGGCGCTATTATTGAGCAGGCAGCGCCTGATACCTTTTTTGACCATCCTATCCACGCCCGCACCAGGCTTTTTCTTGAGCAGATTCTATAGATTGTCTCTTTTTCCACGTTCTGTGGAATAGTTTTTTTCCTCATTTCAATTTTCCGGGCGAATTTATTGGATATGCCCGGCCGATGTGCGCTATACTATGTTTGATGGCGTCGTAAAAACTTCGATCTACAGCGAGGTGTGTGTGCCGGGCGGGACCAATCGCTTGTTCATTACATGTAATAACCTGTTACGGAGATCCTTCTCCAGGTGAGCTATTTGTGGATGTATTTATAGCAAGGCAGCCTATTTTTACGCCTAATAAACGTGTGTACGCCTATGAATTGCTTTTTCGTGAATCCATGGGTGTAAAGCTCGGCCAGGTCGATGGCAACCGGGCTACCACCAGTGTTCTATCCAGTGCCTTTCTCACCGAGGGTATAGAAAAAATATCCGGTAACAAGCCGTGTTTCATCAATTTCACCCAATGCTTACTTGGTAAGGATATAGCCGATTTTTTCCCAAAAACAAAAATTGTGATTGAAATACTGGAAGATGTCGAGCCGACCGATTCTGTTATAGAGGCATGTCGGCTGTTATCAGATAAGGGTTACCTGATCGCCCTTGATGATTTTGTCTATGCCCGCAAGTTTGAGCCGTTACTTGAGCTGGCCGATATTATCAAACTTGATTTTCGTCTTTCCAGCATGGATGAGATAGAGCGGATGCTTTATCGTATGTCCAGATATGAACTCAAGTTCCTTGCGGAAAAAATTGAAACTTACGAGGAATTTGACCGGGCGCTTAAACTGGGCTTTTCGTATTTTCAAGGGTATTTTTTCAGCCGGCCGGAAACACTTCGCATCCGTGAGGTAGCCTCGGTTAAAGTTAATCTGATCAACCTTCTTGCCGAGGTGAACCGGAAAAAAACTACCGTTGATCGCCTGGATGCGATTATCGAGATGGACCTTGGCATCACCTATAAGCTTTTGCGCTATATCAATTCCGCCTATTATTACCTGCTGCACGAGGTGACCTCGGTCCGACAGGCTATCATATATCTGGGTGCCCGGGAAATTCGACGTTTTGTCACCCTGGTGATTATTTCCGAACTGGCTGCCGACAAACCCGAAGAGCTCATTCGCCTGTCTTTTATTCGTGGTCGGTTTTGCGAGCTTATAGGAGATGCCGGTAATTTACCTGTTGATAAATCCGAACTTTTTTTGCTGGGGTTGTTTTCCCTGCTCGACGCCCTTCTGGATACGCCGATGAAAGAGATTATGGATTCCCTGCCGCTGGCTGATACCGTGAAGGAGGCCCTTGTCGGCGGGCGGGGAATTCTTTTCCCCTATCTTAAGCTCATTATTTCTTATGAACGTGGTCGACACACGGTTTGTGCGGATATAATGCGGGAACTGCAGCTTTCCGGGAGTATGGTAACTGCACATTATATGGAAGCCGTCCAGTTTGCCGATCTTGTCTGTAGTGGAAAATAGTGGTGATGAAGATACGGACCGATTTGTCCATCCCCGATTCCGAACCGGGATTTTCCTTTTCCAGGAGTTCCGGC
>JALSNT010000329.1 GCA_026986885.1 Desulfobulbaceae bacterium | reverse complement strand
TGATGGAAAACCGGAAAATGCTGGTACAGAAACTGGAATATATCCATCAAAATCCTGTTAAACGCGGATATGTTGCTGAAGCCGAACACTGGCTCTGGTCAAGCGCAAGAAATTATGCAGAGATGGAGTCACCGGTGCAGGTGTTTATGAACTGGTAAGTGCCATGGTAATGATAATGGCTCAGAGCGCCGGAGAAAGACGTTCACGACGCCATGGGCGTGGAGGAACGAGGAGAAATAATGATATCTCTGGTTTTTTCTGGTTCCACCGCTCCGCGGTGAACCGCAATCTGTGGCGCTCTGCGCCGTTTTACTCGCCGTACATGTCTGTGATCAATTTTCGCAGTTGAGCGGCATTTCTCTTTGACAATGAATCAATTTTATTTTTCAACCTCTGCCTGCTGATGGTGCGTATCTGGTCAACGGCTATTTCAGCCTTTTTCTTTGCGCAGGTTACCTGGAGGCGGGTTTTCCACTGGGGATGCAGTGTTGACGTTAACGGGCAGATAACTACGGTTTCCAGGTATTTATTCATCACGTCCTGGCTGACAATAACGACTGGTCGTATTTTTTTTATTTCGCTGCCCCTTGCAGGATTCAGGTCGGCAAAGTAGATTTCATACCTTTTAATCGTCAAAATCTGCATCCTCCAGTCCGTCAAGCAATGCTATATCAAAATCACTCCAGTCTTCCTCCTCGGCGGCCATGGCCTTGTATGTTTCTTCCCAGGAAATTTTTGGGTCATTTTTTTTTCTTAAGAGCAGGCCCTGCTCTGTCTCTTCAAGCAGAAGGGTGTCTCCGAAGCAATATTTTTGTAATAAAACCTTTGGAATGCGAATTCCCTTTGAATTGCCGATAGAAACCAGTTTAATATCTCTTGCGCGCAATTGCTTTTGCATTTTTATGACTCCTGTGTTTGTATGGCACCCGCTATGTAATTACCGTAAATACTTAAAAGCTGAAAGTCAACAAATTCAAATAGATTTATTGGTTACATTCCCCGGCGCTCTGCGCCGAACGCAAGCAATGGAAGAGAAAGAATGACAGCAGACAATCAATTCCGATCCTGGGAAGAGGGAGAACTTAAAAAAACACTTGCCCGCTTTCCGGAGCGCAAAGAGCGGTTCACCACCCACGGCGGCCGTGAGGTGCCGCGGTTGGCAGTGCCTGAGGAGATAGACGAAAATTATCTGGATAACATCGGCTTTCCCGGTCGTTACCCGTATACCAGGGGCGTACAGCCCACCATGTATCGGGGCCGCTTCTGGACCATGCGCCAGTATGCCGGTTTTTCCACTGCCGCCGCCTCCAACGAGCGCTACCGCTACCTGCTCGACCAGGGCCAGACCGGCCTGTCCGTGGCCTTTGACCTGCCCACCCAGATCGGCTATGACTCCGATGATCCCATGGCGCTCGGCGAGGTGGGCAAGGTGGGGGTGGCCATTGATACCCTGGCCGACATGGAAACCCTTTTTGACCGGATTCCGCTGGACAAAATATCCACCTCCATGACCATTAATTCGCCTGCCATGATTCTGCTGGCCATGTATGTGGCGGTGGCGGAAAAGCAGGGCGTGGCTGCCGACAGGATCAAAGGCACCATTCAAAATGATATTCTAAAGGAATATTTTGCCCGTGGCACCTATATCTTTCCTCCCAAACCATCCCTGCGCCTGATTACCAACATCTTCCAGTGGTGTGGTGACAAGGCGCCGCTGTTCAATACCATTTCCATTTCCGGTTACCATATCCGTGAGGCAGGCTCCACCGCCAGTCAGGAGGTGGCTTTTACCCTGGCAGACGGTATAACCTATGTGCAGACGGCCCTGGATGCGGGGCTTGAACTTGATGTCTTTGCCCGCAGATTGGCCTTTTTCTTTAACGGCTCCTCCAATCTGCTGGAAGAGGTGGCCAAATTCCGGGCGGCGCGCAGGCTGTGGGCAAGGATCATGAAAAAGCGGTTCGGCACCACGGACCCGCGCTCCATGATGCTGCGCTTTCATACCCAGACCACCGGCGCCGGTCTCACCGCCCAGCAGGTAGACAACAATATTGTCCGGGTCACCATCCAGGCGCTGGCCGCAGTTCTTGGCGGCACCCAGTCCCTGCACACCAACTCCCGGGACGAGGCCCTTTCCCTGCCCACCGAGGATTCCGTGCGCACGGCCCTGCGTACCCAGCAGATCATTGCCCATGAATCCGGGGTGGCCGACACGGTTGATCCGTTGGCCGGCTCCTACTATATCGAACAGTTGACCGATACCATTGAGCAGGAGGCCGGAGAGCTTATTGGTCGCATCGACGAGGCGGGCGGTGTGGTGGCCTGCATTGAAAACGGCTTTATCGCCGCCCAGATAGAAGACGCCGCCTACCAGTACCAGCAGGAAGTGGAAAAGGGTGAGCGCATTATTGTCGGGGTGAATGAATTCCAGGTGGAGGAAGAAACCAGCGTCCCGGTGCTGCGCATTGATCCACGGGTGGAGGATGAACAGGTGGCGCGGCTGGCGCAGATTAAGGCGACACGTGATGCCGGGGCCGTTGAACAAACACTTGCCGAACTTGGCCGGGCCGCCCGCGAAGACCGCAACCTGATGGAACCGGTATTAGCCGCTGTCCGGGCCTATGGCAGCCTTGGTGAGATCTGTAATGTTTTGCGGCAGGTGTTTGGCGAGTACCGGGGGCGCCAATGGTAGCAGATATTACATATCGCCGGGCAGAGGAAAGGGATATTACCCTGCTGGCGGCCCATCACCGGCAGATGTTTGAGGAGATGCGTTCAATCAGCGGACTCTCTCTGCAGAAAACCTGCTGCGGTCCGAATTGCAGCCCTTCATCAGCCGGTTTTCCCGAAAGGCCGCCCATGGATTTCGCACGGCTGGAGGAGGCGCAACAGCAAAAACTTGCCGGGCAGCTGCCCGAGAAAACCTGCCTGGCCTGGATAGCAGAGCAGAACGGGGAACCGGTCGGCAGCGGTGGCCTGTCTATTCTCCAAACCGTGCCGGTGCCGGAAGATCCTTCTGCTGAAGTCGGCTTTATCCACAGTGTCTACATCCTGCCGTCCATGCGGCGCCATGGAATTGCCTCCATTCTTGTCGATCACTTACTTGCCGATGCAAAAAGCCGGGGATTGGGGCGCGTGCAGCTTGCCGCCAGTGAAGCGGGCAGGTCGTTATATGAGAAAAAAGGTTTTATGCCGCTTGAACAGATGATTTTGTGGTTATGAGGTCGGTAATTACTTTGAAAAGGATAGTGTAATGATAGATCGGGAAAAGATGGCGGACCGTGCCGCCGAGTTGTTCTTAGCAAAAATGCATTGAAGTCAGGCCATTCTCAGCGCGTGCGCTGAGTTGTTTCGCGAGGAACCGCCTGCAGGTGAGTTGATGGCGGCCATGGCCCCGTTTGGGGGCGGTATGGGCTCCAGCGGCCGGGTCTGCGGCACCCTGTCCGGGGCGCTGGCCGTTATCGGGTTTACCCTGGGAAAAACCGAGGCCGGTGGGCGTGATCATAAACTGATGTGGAAGCTCAGTAATAAACTGGTCAAGCAGTTTGACGAGATATGCCGACCCTATAACGGCACCAACTGTGCCAATATTGCCCGGATCAACTGGAAAAATCACGTGGCTGTTTTGAATTTTTATAAAAATCCAAACAGTACCCGGAAAAACTGTGTGCATGTCATCCGGGAAACGAGTAATTTCCTCTATGATCTCATCACCGAACATTTTCCTGAAAAGGATTGAATGCCAGGGAAGAAGCAGAGAGTTTTCGATCGCCGACAGGTGAAAAATGCTGAAAAAAATAGATCATATCGGAATTGCCGTCCATTCCATTGCTGAAGCCGGCAAGTTTTATGAAGCCGGCCTGGGTCTTGTCTGCGAACGGATAGAGGAAGTAAAGAGCCAGAAGGTGCGAACCGCTTTTTTCAGCCTTGGTGAGACCCATATTGAACTGCTCGAGCCGACCTCCCCGGACAGCCCCATTGCCCGGTTTCTGGAAAAACGGGGCGAGGGCATTCATCATATTGCTTACCGAAGTGACAATGTGAAAGATCAGTTGCATCGTCTTAAAGAACAGGGTTGCCGTCTGATCAATGAACAGCCGGTTCCCGGCGCCGGCGGCAAACAGGTGGCCTTTCTTCATCCCAAATCTACCGGCGGGGTGTTGACGGAACTCTGTGAAAACCTGAATCCTGAACCCTGAACTTTCAACCCAGAACCTTGAACCCTGAAACGTTTATTGCATGCATAATTTAGATATCATAGAGAGGCTTGAGGCCAAACGGGAGGCAGCCCGGTTAGGTGGCGGAAAAACCCGAATTGAGCGGCAGCATAAACGGGGTAAGCTCACTGCCAGAGAGCGGATCGAGCTTTTTCTTGACCAGGGAAGTTTTGAAGAATGGGATATGTTTGTCGAACACGGCTGTGTCGAGTTCGGCATGGAAGAGCAAAAGATTCCCGGTGACGGGGTTGTCACCGGCTACGGAACGGTCTGCGGTCGCCTGGTCTTTGTCTTCAGCCAGGATTTCACCGTATTCGGCGGTTCGCTGTCCGCTGCCCATGCCGAAAAAATATGTAAAATCATGGATCATGCCATGAAGCAGGGCGCGCCCGTGATTGGCCTTAATGACTCGGGGGGCGCTCGTATTCAGGAGGGAGTTGAGGCCCTGGCCGGGTATGCCGATGTCTTTCAACGCAACGTTTTGGCGTCCGGGGTGGTGCCTCAGATTTCCATGATTATGGGTCCCTGCGCCGGTGGTGCTGTGTATTCACCGGCCATGACCGATTTTATCTTCATGGTCAAGGATACTTCGTATATGTTTGTCACCGGACCCGACGTGGTGAAAACCGTGACCCATGAGGAGGTCAGTGCTGAGGAATTAGGCGGCGCCATGACCCATACCGGCCGCTCCGGAGTGGCGGACCTGGCCTTTGCCAACGATGTCGAAGCCCTGCTCATGCTGCGGAGATTTGTCAATTTTCTACCGGCAAATAATAGAGAAAAGCCGCCGGTCTGGCCGTGTAATGATCCGGCTACAAGAACGGAAAAATCACTTGATACCCTGGTGCCCGCCGACCCGAATAAACCATACGACATGAAGGAGTTGATCGTCAAAGTGGTGGATGAGGGAGATTTTTTTGAACTGCAGCCCGACTATGCCGCCAATATCATTACAGGCTTTGCCCGTATGCAGGGTTCGACCATAGGAATCGTCGCCAACCAGCCCATGGTGCTGGCCGGTTGCCTTGATATCGCCTCGGCCCGGAAAGCGGGACGTTTTGTCCGTTTCTGCGATGCCTTTAATATCCCGATAGTTACCTTTGTCGACGTGCCCGGTTTTCTGCCCGGCACCAGCCAGGAGTACGGCGCTATTATTAAACACGGCGCCAAACTGCTCTATGCCTTTGCCGAGGCCACGGTTCCCAAGGTGACCCTGATTACCCGCAAGGCCTATGGCGGGGCCTATGACGTGATGAGTTCCAAGCATCTGCGCGGTGATGTCAACTTTGCCTGGCCCACTGCCGAGATCGCGGTCATGGGGCCCAAGGGCGCGGTTGAGATCATTTTTCGCCGGGAATCAGGTGATGCGGATAAACTCAAGCAACGAACCGATGAATATACCGATCGGTTTGCCAATCCCTTTGTCGCCGGCAGTCGCGGTTTTATTGATGATGTCATTCTGCCGCATAATACCCGTACCCGTATCTGTCGCTCTCTGGCCATGCTGCGGGGAAAAAACCTGGAAAATCCCTGGCGTAAGCACGGTAATATTCCGTTATAGATTTGATTATGTTCAAAAAAATATTAATTGCCAATCGCGGTGAAATAGCCTGTCGCGTCATGGCCACGGCCAGGAAGATGGGCATTGCCACGGTTGCTGTTTATTCTGATGCCGACCGTAACGGGCTCCATGTACAGATGGCCGATGAAGCCGTGTATATCGGCAGTGACCCCGCTGCTGAAAGTTACCTGCGCATTGATGCCATTCTTGATGCCTGTCTGAAAACAGGAGCGGAAGCCGTCCACCCCGGCTATGGATTCCTGTCGGAAAACGCTGAATTTTGCCGACAGCTGGCTCGGGAAAATATTATTTTTATCGGGCCACCCGCGGACGCCATCACCGCCATGGGCGACAAGATGACCTCCAAGCGGATTGCCGCTGGAGCAGGGGTTAACTGCATCCCCGGTTATGACGGTATCCTGCGGGATGGAGATCATGCGGCAGCGGTGGCTGCGGAGATCGGCTATCCAGTTATGCTCAAGGCCAGCGCGGGCGGTGGCGGTAAGGGGATGCGGGTTGCCCGGAACGAAGAAGAATGCCGGCATGGGTTTGAGCGGGCGGCAAGTGAGGCCCGTTCCAGTTTCGGCGATGACCGCATGCTGATCGAAAAATATATCGACCGGCCCCGGCACATAGAAATCCAGATAATGGCCGATACCCACGGCAACGTCATCTATCTTGGAGAACGGGAGTGTTCTCTGCAAAGGCGGCACCAGAAGATTATTGAAGAGGCGCCTTCTCCCCTGCTGGATGAGGATACCCGCAGGGCCATGGGTGAGCAGGCGGTGCAGCTGGCAAGGGCGGTTGCTTACTGTTCCGCCGGTACGGTGGAGTTTATTGCCGATCAGGATAAAAATTTTTACTTCCTGGAGATGAATACCCGGCTGCAGGTCGAGCATCCGGTCACGGAAATGGTGACCGGCCTGGACCTGGTTGAGCTTATGCTGCGGGTGGCCGCCGGAGAGGAGTTACCACTGGGGCAGCAGGATGTCCGGCTTGCCGGCTGGGCCATGGAAAGCCGTATCTATGCTGAAGATCCATTGCGTACCTTTCTTCCCTCCATCGGCCGACTTGTCCGCTATCAGCCGCCTGACAATGATCCCGGACGGGTGCGGGTGGACACCGGCGTCTTTGAAGGAGGCGAGATTTCCATGTACTACGACCCGATGATGGCCAAGCTCATCACCTGTGGTCGGGACCGGGATGAGGCAATCAACCTCATGCAGGACGCCCTTGATGAATATGTTATTGACGGAGTTCGGCATAACGTCGGTTTTTTAGGCGCTCTGATGGCGCATCCCGGGTTCAGGCGGGGAGCATTACATACCGGTTTTATTGAGGAAGAATTTCCGGAGGGGTTCCGGAATGAGGACGTCATTGTTGCTGATTCTAACCTGCCTGTTGTCATTGCTGCCATTGTGCACCGGTTATACATGGACCGGGCCGCCCGCATCAGCGGCCAGTTACCCGGTTATGAACGGCGGGTACTGGATGACTGGGTGGTGGTTGTTGAAAAAGAGCAGCACCGGGTGACGGTGAAACCGTATCAGGCTGATTGCGGATACGCAGTGAGTTGTAATGGTACCGGCTACAATGTCAGGACGGACTGGTCGTTTTGCCGGGATATTTTACGGGCAACGATAGGTGAGCGTCAACTTGCCTTTCAGGTGGCCAGGGATGGCCTTGGCTACCGGATTATCCATAGAGGGAAAACAACCAAAGCTCTGGTCATGACCCCGCAGACCGCTGAACTGTATCTTCTTATGCCGAAGAAAAGAGAGGATGACCGCGTCAAGGTACTGCTGGCGCCCATGCCCGGGTTACTGGTTCAACTGCGGGTGGAGGAGGGCCATGTCGTCAAGGCCGGGCAGGAACTGGCGGTGATTGAGGCCATGAAGATGGAGAATGTTCTCAGAGCTTCAATTGATGGTGTGATTGGCAAGATACACAGCTGTTGCGGAGACAGTCTTAACGTGGATCAGGTAATATTGGAGTTTGAATAACCTCAATTTAGGAATAAGCCGCGCCTATCCCGACAGTTCGGCAAGAGCTGTCTGCAGCGAGATAAGCCGGCGGCGGCAGGAACGGGCTTCGCCGTTTTGCGCATACTGCTCAATCTCTGCTGCTGTTTCCGCATATTCCACCAGCCCCAGGTTGAGCAGATTGCCCTTGAGTCCGTGCGCCGCCGCCCGCAACAGTTCAGTATCCTCAGCCGCCAATGCCGCCGATGCCTTAGCAAGATGGTCGGACAGACTCCGGGCCGAGGTTACCAGTAATTGATCGACCTGCTCGGCTTGAAGCTTGTAGGTCGCACGCAAATGGGCCCGGACGCGGCTGCCGAGGTCTGAATCCATCCCCGGCGTATCAATGGTCGGGGACATCGGTTCAGCCACCGCGAGCGGAGAGTCCATCGGCTTTGTTTTGCTGAACTTCTGTAATGCCGCCACCACCTGTTCCGGCTGAAAGGGTTTGGTCAGGTATTCATCCATGCCCGCATCCAGACACCGCTGCCGGTCACTGTCCATGGCATGGGCGGTCAGGGCAATGATCGGTATATGGCCGCCGCCGATCTGTTTCCTGAGCTGCGTGAGCAGCTGCCCTGATAACCGGATATCCACCGGCCTGTCTTCCTCCACCGCCCGAATGATCCGGGTCGCTGTTATGCCGTCCATTTCCGGCATCTGCACATCCATCAGGATGACACCAAAAGAAAATTCACAGAGCAGCTCCAGGGCCTGCAGACCGTGTTCCGCCACCTGCACCTTCTGACCGGATGATTCCAGGATAATTGTGCCCAGCTCGCGGTTGGCCGCGTTGTCCTCCACCAGCAGAACGGCAAGGCCGGTAACCCTGGGTCGACTGGTTTCGTCAAGCAGGCAGCGCTGCTGCACTTCCTCCCTGGCGCAGGCAGGCAGGGCTATGGTAAAGGAAAAGGTGGAACCGATCCCTTCCGTGCTTTTCAGGCTGATTTCCCCACCCATCAACTGTACCAGCTGCCGGGATATGGCCAGCCCCAGACCGGTACCGCCGTAGCGCCTGGAGATCGAGCTGTCTGCCTGTTGAAAGCTCCCGAAGAGATGGCGCTTCTTTTCTTCCGGAATACCGATGCCGGTGTCGGACACGGTAAACAGGAGCCTGGTTTTTTCTCCCGACGACGGAGTCCCGCACCGGGAAACATGAATGGATATCTCGCCCTGATCGGTAAATTTGATGGCATTGCCGACCAGATTGACCAGGATCTGCCCCAACCGGACACTATCACCGACAAAGGCCTCGGGAACCTCTTCATCCCTGTCGATGAGCAGGGCCAGTTTCTTCTCCCCGGCCAGTCCGATCATAGTGGAATAGACATTGTCCAGCACTGTTTCCAGGAGAAAGGGTTGCTCTTCCAGAATAAGCTGGCCCGCCTCGATCTTGGAAAAGTCAAGGATTCCGTTGAGCAGGTCCAGCAGCATGGCGGAGGAGGTCGCTATTCTGCCTACATATTTTTTCTGCAGCGGATCAAGTTCAGTCTCCTGTACCAGCCGGGTCATGCCGATAATGGCATTCATCGGCGTTCTGATCTCATGGCTCATGTTGGCCAGAAACTCGGACTTGGAACGGCTTGCCGCCTCGGCCTGGTGTTGCGATTGTCGCAACAATTTTTCCCTCGTGACGGCCATCTCCTCCAGGACAAGAAGCTGTTCATGATTATGTTGTAATGTTCGTGCCGATCTCAAAAGAAAGAAGGTGTATATAGTCAGGGCAATGCCTATTGCCATGTTCTGGCTGTCGGGGGTTTGGTAGAGTCCAAAGGTAATGGGCAGGAGAGTCAGGGTGACGAACAGGATTACCGGGAGCTTTTGGTAAGAAAGTGTGGCAATGGAACCTCCGGCAATACCGACGAGAACGATCAGAATGAGCTGCCGTGCTCCGACATTTATTGTCATGGGATAGATCCAACAGGCAAGCAGTCCCCAGGTCATCCCGGTCAGAGCTGCGCCGATATTGAACAGGAGTTCTGCACGATTGCCGGATACGGAATTACTTTTGTTGCTTTTGTTGTAGAAAAAAAAAGAACAGGTGCGATATAACAGCACCGACATCATAAGTAACAGCCAGCAGAGCAACGCCTGCTGGTCGGGAAAACCATGGAGAAGAAAGAACAGACAAATTGAAAGAATTGCCGTGGTCAGCAGCGAGGTGGGAAGTTGCCTGTAGAGCAAATCAATCTGCTTTTTGCGAATAGTTTTGGAAGGGCGGCCCATCAGGTCTGTTCCTGGATTACCGGGGTTCTTAACAGCACTGTGGCTATGACTTTTCAGCAAACCTGTCTCGAACAGTTATCCATATATCTTCCTGCCGCAGAAATGCGTCTATCACTATGCCGTCCAGATGTTGATCCCGTTCCTGCAGGATGATTTTTTTTACCTTTTCATGGGGAAAGGGCTCCTTATAGCATCGCTTGGTTGCCATGGCATCATAGATGTCGGCCAGGGCCATGATGCGGGCGGCAATGGGTATTTCCTCACCGTGCAGGCCGTTGGGATAGCCTTTGCCGTTATAGCGTTCATGGTGATACATGGCGACTTCATAGGCAATTTTCAGGTAGGGAGAGCCGTTTTTTGTATAGATATCCTTGAGGAGCTGGCCGCCGATGGCGGCATGGGTTTTCATAATTTCAAATTCAGCATCCGTCAGCTTGCCGGGTTTGTGGAGAATATTGTCAGGGATAGCCACCTTGCCTATATCATGGAGCGGGCTGACCCGGGCAATCTCTTCGGCAAACTGGGCATGAATTTCAAGCTCGGGACAGTTTTCACACAGATCCATGGCCAGCAACCGGCAGTAACGTTGTACCCGTTCGAGATGGTATCCGGTTTCATCGCTACGATATTCCGCAAGTTTGGCCAGCGCCAGGATGAGTTCTTCCTGGGTTTCCTGACGAAGTACCCTGATGGCGCCCTGGATGCGCAGTTTGAGTTCGTTGGGGTTGACCGGTTTTGCCAGATAATCATCAGCGCCGGTGGAAAAGGCCCGAACCAGTGAAGCCTCATCATCCTTGGAGGTCAGGACAATGATGTAGGTGTAATGGAGTTCCCTGGCCCGGATTTTTCGTATCAGGTCAAAACCATTTAACTCCGGCATGTCCAAATCCGTTATGACGATGCGGAAATCAGGATGCTTTTCGATCAGCTGCTGGGCCGAAAAACCGCTGTCGGCTTCATGCACCTCATAGCCTTCCGCTTCAAGACACATCCGCAGCAGCAATCGTTGGGCGGCGTCATCATCAACAACAATAATTTTCTGATGTTTTTTGTTTTCAGACATTGTGTGTTTTCGGGATTATGAAAAATCCCGGATCGTTTCCTGGTGCAGTTTTTTTTTGCCGTGGATAAAATGAAGTATTCCGGATCCGGCCATTTTTTTCTTCTACCTGAATTGAGTAAATCAGGTTCTACTCTTTCAGTATACCGATGGCGGCAAAAAAGACAAAAAAATAATGGAAAATCGTCCGGCGCTGCCATCAGGTTGATGATTTTCCCGGTT
>JALSNT010000328.1 GCA_026986885.1 Desulfobulbaceae bacterium | reverse complement strand
GCTCTTGGCAGGGGAATTTTTAATTTTTTTCATCTCTTCAAGGCATTGAAGAAAAGACAATTGGATCCCCTGTTGACACTGGAGCCACACAGCGAAGAAGATCTTCAACTTTCCCTGGAATACCTGTACGCAACGGGATTATTAGAGCTGCTTTCCGCCTGATTTTTCAGATAGCGGTTAATTCAGTAACTTAATATCTATGTTATTGTTTTTTTATGGCAGAAAATAAACTCAAAATCCAAATATCGAAATCCGAAACAAATTCCAAATTCAAATGTTTCAAAGACATAAACAAGGACAATCCCCATAGTGTCTAAAATTGGAATTATTTTAATCATTTGTTTTAGGGTTATTTGATATTGTTTCGAATTTGTTGTTTTTTATTTCGAATTTTCCGGTTTATCCGGGTAAGGTCTATATTTTTTTCCGTAGATAACCGATAATATGACGATATGGATAAAGAAATACCAGGAGAAATACAGACCATCAGGGCAATAGTTGATGATCAGGTCGAACTGGTGACCCGGACCGGTGCTGAAAAGTCAACCCCGGCAAGTCATCCCGTCTTTGTCGTCGACGATACTTTCTTTCGCTCACGTACACCTAAATCTCCCCACTGGTCCATTGCCTGGGCCGACCTGATGATGACCATGTTTATTCTTTTTTTGACCATGTTCGTCTATCAACTGGCCCATCGCCAATTTCTCAGCGAAGAAACCCCTGAAGTCGTTGCCGGTACCTCCATGCCCGTACCTCAAACATCCGCGCCTGCCCTGCCCTTTCATCCCATCAGCCCGACCATTTCAGCCGGCCGGAAGGTACAGCTGAAAAAGACCGAACCCGTTGCCGTTAAAGAACAGGATATTGACGCCATTTTCGAAGGTAAGATCGACAATGACAAAAGCGGAAACCCGGGTAAGCAGGCTGAAGTCAATCCACAAAAACCGGGTAAATCCAGGCAGGAGACTTCGGCGATAACATTACAGGCCCGTAAGCGGCCGGACGAAAAAACGGGATCTCCCGGCAGAAAAAATGACGACACCGGAAAATCAACCATACCGGCAGGGCCGAAACAACCTCCGGAAAACCGGCCGCACGCGGAAACCATTATTACCCGTATGTATGATCTCTCAAAAATCACGGTTGCCGATGAAAAACTGGAAAAATTCGCCTCCGTCGAGTTGATCCCGGACAAGACCATGCGCATTGTCCTGACCGGTGATCTCCTCTTTCCTTCCGGTAAGGCGGAATTAACACAAAGAGCCAGGGAATCCCTGCATAAGCTCATCCCCATTATCAGGCAGACGCCGTATATGATCAATGTCATCGGCCATACGGATTCCATGCCCATGCATTCTGAAAAATTTTCCAGTAACTGGGAACTGTCAACGGCCAGAGCCGGTAGGGTCGCCCGCTTTCTCATCGAAGACGGGCATATCCCGGCAAGTCATTTCGTTGTCAGCGGCTACAGTTATTTTCGCCCGGTCAAACCCAATACCACGGCGGCAAACCGCAGGGCCAATCGCCGTGTCGAAATAATCATCTCCAAAGAACCGCCGCCCGCACAATCAGCCACCACCCGGAACCTTCAATGAAACGACTCAATATCATCGGTATTCTTCTTTGCATAATTGTGTTTGTTGCCGGCTTTTTTATTAAAGGCAATGTCAGCATGTATTTCAATCTTGCCGGGTTCATGATTGTGGTCGGCGGCAGTGCGGCGGCTGCATTGCTCAGTTTTCGTCTGGACAGGCTGCTTATTACCTTTAAGGTTGTTAAAGCTTCATATCGGCACAGAATTAAATCCGAGGCAGAGATTGTCGATATTTTGATTGACCTGGCCATCAAATCCAAAGTGCAGGGTGTACTCTCGCTTCAGGATGTTGAACAGGAGACATCCATTCTTTTTCTGCGACGCGGGCTTGGCTGCCTGGTTGATAATTATGATCCCGCCCAGATCCGCGATATTCTGAATACGGAAATGTACTTTTTTAAACTGCGGCGCGAGGACAGTGAGCGTGTTCTCCGGACCATTGGTGATTTTTTCCCGTCCTTCGGTATCATCGGTTCGGTCGTCGGTTTGATTTCCATGCTGGCCGGTATCGGAGACACGTCAGTCATCCTGGCAACTGTGCCGGTAGCCCTGACCTCGACCCTGTACGGTCTCATCTTTTCCAATTTCTTTTTTGTTCCCTTTGCCGCCAACCTGAGAGAACGAACCAATCAGGAACTTCTTCTGCAAAAGATTATTATGGAAGGCATCATCGCCATTGATTCCGAACTCAACCCCACGGTCCTCAAGACAAAACTGCTCTCCTTTCTCACCCCTTCGGAAAGAAAATCAGACCTCGTACCACTTGCTAAAATCCGTGCGCGTTTCGGCCCCCATACGTAAACATCGGCCGACTTTTCCAAGAGAGCATGTTACCCTTTTCCAAAAGAAATCCGTGTACAAATCACGGTAACTGTGTACAATATCTCCATTGAACCTCCCCTGGTGCGACACCTGCTAACTTTCTGATTTTCTATTATTCTTTAGCAAAAAGGCTGGTTGTCACCCTGACCGGGACCAAGCCGCGGCATCGTTGTATAAGGGGGTATAAAAAGTCTGTTTCAAGTATTATTCAACCGCTAAGGTCATGCCCATGAAATATTTCTTCCTGTTGTGCAGTCTTGTCTGGCTTGTTCTTATCAGCGGCTGCGGTCCCACCAATGTCAATAAACTGGAACAAAAGGCAGCGGCCCGGCCAATGCAACCGGATTCCGTTCTCAAGCTTGTTGATGGCAACACGCTGTTCCTCCACTCCTTTGATGAAGATACCTATCTCT
>JALSNT010000327.1 GCA_026986885.1 Desulfobulbaceae bacterium | reverse complement strand
GATTGGTTATGGCTCGGGCCGGACTGGGAAAAACGGCCCTGCTGGTTCAGATAGCCCTTGAATCAATTTTGCGCGGTAACCGGGTAATTCATGTCAGCATAGGTGAATCCATAGATAAAACCAAGGCGTGGTATGATGATATCCTCCAGTTTATTTTGCAGGATCATTCCGTCTCCCATCCCCATGAGCTTATCGACATGGTTGCCAGGCATCGAATGATCATGACCTTTAAGGAGGACACCTTTAGCCGACCGAGGCTGGAAGAACGATTAAACGACCTGATTTTGCAGGATATTTTCAGGCCGAACTGTTTGGTTGTTGACGGCTTTGATTTTGCTGGTGCCGGTCGGGCAATTGTTGAAGATATTAAAGAATTCCTGGAAAGTATGAGTTTGCAGGCCTGGTTTTCCGCAACAAGTCATCGCACTGATGGGCGGATTTCTCCCGCCGGCGTACCGGCTCCGTGTCATGAGGTGGACGATCTTTTTGACACGGTTATTCTCCTCAAACCGGAAAAGGATGCCACCATTGAGCTTGAAATTATCAGAAATAATGGAATTGAAGATAATTCAGGTACGAGTCTGAAGCTGGATCCCTCCACAATGATGATTAAAGAAGGTTAGTTGTGTCCGGGAGGCGGATAGTCGGCATGTTTTGTTTAGTTAATCATCGGATCGCCTTCCCGGATTCCGCTTCCGTCTGTTGAAACCATGCGTTTTCGTCCCTGTATTGATCTGCATGCCGGCAAGGTAAAGCAGATTGTCGGGTCGACTTTGTGCGATACCGATTCTGCTGCACCTCTCACTAATTTTTCTTCCCGATTTTCCCCTTCCCATTACAGCCGAATGTATCGGCAGGACAATCTCACCGGCGGCCATGTGATTATGCTTGGTCCCGGTAACGAAGACGCTGCGGCTGAGGCATTGGCCGCCTGGCCCGGCGGTTTACAGATCGGTGGCGGAATTACCGCCGATAACGCCCGACAGTGGCTTGCGCGGGGAGCTTCCCATGTCATTGTTACCTCCTATGTTTTTCATGACGGTCTCCTTGATGAGGGGCGGTTGCAGAAACTCTGTGATTTGATTGGCCGCCGACATCTGGTATTGGATTTGAGTTGTCGTTATAAGGAGGACAACTATTACGTGGTTACGGATCGCTGGCAAAATTTTACCTCTCTGGCAGTTACCGGGCAGGTGTTGCAGGAACTGGCCGTCTATTGTGATGAATTCCTTGTTCATGCTGTCGATGTTGAAGGTAAATGTATGGGTGTTGATGAGAGGTTGATTGATTTGCTCTCTACGGCAAGCAGGGTGCCTGTTACCTACGCCGGCGGCGTGTCTGATATGGCTGATCTGGAGTTGATTGCCGGTGCAGGTCGCGGCAGGCTGGATGCGACGGTTGGTTCGGCTTTGGACATTTTCGGAGGAACAGGGCTACGATATGCCGATGTGGTTGCCTTTTGTGCGGAGCAGCAGCGTGGCGGCCCAGACTGATAATAAAGCCGTGCCGGCAGAACTTGCGGAGATTAAACTCTTTGTCAGCGAAGAGCTGTATCGAGCCTTTCAACGATGTGTCTGGATACTGGTACACGAAACCGGACGGGATCGGCTTGACATCATGCAGGAGGTTGTGCTCGATTTTCTGATCAAGCATGGGTGCTGAGAAATACGGATCCATGGTCGTGCAGTCTATTGGACCTGAGTTGTGCCTTTTATTTATCTGCAATTGAAAAAAGATAAATGACGGCGTCGTAAAAAAATCGATCGCCGGCAACGTGTGTTCTGTGGCGATTGTCAACATCCTGCATGTCTAATTAAGACCGGTCACAGAACACTACTCCTCGGAGTCTGGGCCAACCTGTATATCTGTGTTTTTACTTTTTACGAGTTCCTCAGAAATGATTATAAAGTGTTACAGGAACGCTTTGCTGCGCGCAGACTCCGGATGCAATGAAAATCGTTTAATTTAGGTCGAAGGAAGGATTTTTTCATTTGTTTTTTCACCTATTTTTGCCGCCATCCTTGACCCGCAGTCTTCCTTCTTTTACTATGGGGTATATTGACAATATATTTTCAGGCCGTTTTTCACGGTTTTTTCCGAGCGTGTTTTCCCCTCTGCTGTCCGACTGAAGAATGGTCAGGTGATCGTTTGCGGAAATTAAGGTTGTTCAGGGTATTTTCATGTGGACGGGGATGATGAATTTTTCATGTACAATGTGACTTATTTATGGATAATCAGGAAGTTCGATTACGTAAAATTCGAAATTTCGTCAAGAGAATGCCCCCTCTGTCGACAACGGTCAGTAAAGTACTTGAAATCTGCAGCCGACCTGATACCGCCCCCAATGATCTGAATAAGGTCATCTCCCTGGATCCCGTTTTGACCGGCCAGGTACTCAAGCTCATTAACTCGGCGTATTATTCCCTGGTCAATAAGGTTACCTCCCTTACCCGTGCCATTATCATGCTGGGACTGAACACGGTAAAAAATCTTGCCCTGTCAACGGCAATCATCCGCAGCGTCGGCCAGACCAAGAAATCAAAAGTTCTGCCCATTCAAAAATTCTGGGCCCATTCCATCGGCGTCGGGGTGACGGCCAAGATATTTGCCGCCGAACTTGATGTGCCGCTGGGTGATCGGGAAGAGTACTTCGTAGCCGGTCTGTTACATGACCTGGGTAAAATCCCCTTTGGTGATGAGTATGCACAGGTACTGGCTGCAACAAAAGAGCGCCGGGTGCCGCTGGTACACGTCGAAGAGGAGCTTATGGGTCTTAATCACCAGGTGGTCGGTAAATTAATTGCCGAAAAATGGAAGTTGAACACGGCCATTACCCAGGCAATTTGTTATCATCACAACCCTGACCTTGCCGATGAGAGCCATCAATTGCTGGTTGCCGCCATTACCCTTGCCGACTGTTATGTTTGTCTGTTTGATATCGGCTATGCCGGCAATTCTTTTCCGGACGAAGAGCAGTTTGCCCGATCACTGGAATTGACCGGGCTTTCCTGGGATACGATTTCCGGGTTATCAGATGCGGTGGAAGAAGAAATATTTAATGCGGAAGTTTTTCTGCAGGTATGATAGATGATGAACTCGTAAAAAGTCAAAAGCAACTAATCAGATGGCTGCGTAAAAACACAGATATACACCACACGGTAGATCGAAGTTTTTACGTCGCCTTCATAATAGACTATGAATGACATGAACAGGCGTGGCTGGTTGGAATGTGCCGGCCGTTGTCAAAAAAAATTGTCCGGAGTTACCGTACTCTTGATCAGGAGGGCAGAGCAATGATTCAGGTCAGATTCTGGGGGGTGCGTGGTTCCATACCGTGCCCCGGCCCTCAGTCAATGAAATACGGGGGAAATACTGCCTGTATAGAGTTGCGTTTTCCCGAGGTAAATCGCCATATAATCATCGACGCCGGTTCGGGCATTCGGGAGCTGGCAAGTCACATGATGGTTCATGACCTCCCCCACGGTCCGATTTCCACGGAGATTTATCTCTCCCATACCCATTGGGATCATATCATGGGTTTTCCATTTTTTGTACCGGCCTATATCCCTGGAACCAAGATCAAGGTGTACGGCCCGGTCACCTATGAGGACGATCCCCTGGAAGAGGTGGTCGGCGGACAGATGAAATATCGGTATTTCCCGGTAAATATGGGGGAACTTGCTGCCTCAATCGAGTATAAACGGTTGCGTGAGGAACCCAATATTGACCTTGGTGACGGAATTATTCTTTCCACGGCCATCATCAATCATCCGATCACTGCTCTGGGATATCGTTTTGCCTACCGGGGGGCTGTTTTCTGCACGGCCTATGATACGGAACCGTTTCGTAATCTCTTTGTTACCGATCCCGACCATCCATCCTATGATGAACTCATGGCCCATGAAGGTGAACTGGCGGCCCGGGAACAAAATCAGGTGCTGGAGGATTTTTTCGCCGGCGCCGATCTGCTGGTTCACGATGCTCAATATACCAGCAAGGAGTACCATGCCGGCAAAGTCGGGTGGGGCCATTCCCCCATTGAGCATGCGATTGACGCCGCCGCCAGGGCGGGCGTAATAAGGCTGGCCCTTTTTCATCATGATCCGGACCGAACGGATGAACAACTGGACCAGCTGACAGAGAAATACTGCAACAATGAGCAGGCAGGTGGTACGAAGATTTTTTTTGCCCGGGAAGGAATGGAAATCATTTTATGACCTGAGTTGAGCGTTTTGCTTGCCTGCAATACTTTGTAAAGAAAACATTTTATAATTATTCATCTTTTTGTAACTTGCAGATGGATGAACCGCTCAACTTAGGTGTGAGAAATATATCTTACCTTCCTGCCGCCTTTATTTTCTTTTTTCAGCGGACTGTTTTACCCATAACAGAGGACAGCGGTCACATGACGGTCTAATTTTCGCCTGCGGCGTATATAACTGCGGTTGACTACCCCCTTATATCCGCTGTTTCATTGTTCGCAGTTTACACTAATCTGTTGTGCCACTATGGCATGATGTATATCTGAAATAAAAACTACAATATATTATGACTATTCAAACTATTGATTGTCGGGGGCTTGCCTGCCCGCAACCGGTCATTCAGACAAAAAATGAACTGGACCAGGGCGTTGGTAAGTTGCTGGTTATTGTTGATAATGCTGCTTCCAGGGACAATGTGACCCGCTTTGCCCGCAGCCGTGGGTGCGAGGTGACATGCAGAACCAATGAGGATGGTAATTTTCACCTGACGATTATCCCAGGCGAAGTGGTTGCTTCCGATGCATTTGATGCCGCTGATTTCAGTTGCTCCGTCCCGGCCACTGTTAACATGGTTTACGTTATTTCTTCCGATTCCATGGGACGCGGCAGCGATGAACTGGGCTGGGCGCTGTTGCAGACCTATGTACAAACCATTGAACAGGTGGAGCCGTTGCCGTCCAAAATCATATTTTATAATTCCGGGGTAAAACTGGTTACCGGCCAGTCCGGCGCCCTGGATGCCTTAATATCCCTGCAGGCAAAAGGAGTCGAGATCCTGGCCTGCGGAACCTGTCTGGATTTCTTTGGCTTAAAATCTGAAATTAAAATCGGCCATATCTCCAATATGTATGAGATCATGACGGCCATGAGTGAAGCAGGAAAACTGGTAAGTCCTTTTTAATAATTGATTTTTAGAAACAGTACCGACAAACTGTATTGCTGCGCACTGTGAAAATTTTTTGGTGCGTATGTGTCATTTCCTGCTATCTGTTTTTTTGCAGGCAGTTGTCCGATGCGGGTGAGATGTTATACGGTACGGAGAACGTTTCATGATGGCGCCTATATCATTGTGAGACCTGTTTTTAATTAAGCCGGTTTTGTTTATATGAGCATCTTTCTTATCTTTCTTATATCAGCATTTACATGTGGAGTACACTATGCGCGTTATGCGTAATTTTACCGGCTTGGTGATTGTGTTGACCCTGATGTCGACAACGGTACTGGCAAATGTGAAGCCGGTGAAGTTCGATGCCGCCCGGAACAGGATTATTGCCTACATGCTGAGCCATCAGCTTCCTGCTCAGCATTTCAGTCATGTTCCCTTTGATGATGTCCTGTCTGCAAAGGCTTTTACCCTCTATCTGCGGCAGCTTGATCCCAGGAAACGGTTTCTTTTGCAATCGGATGTCGATGAACTGACGGCCTTTTCCGATCATATTGATGATGAACTGCGGCGGGGGCGCATCGTGTTGCCCGACGCCGGCATGCAGATGTTAAATGAACGGATTCGTCAGGTCAGGGACATGCTTGTTCCTCTTATGGAGAAAGGCTTTGATCCTGACCGCAAGGACTATCTTGAATCGGATCCGAAAAAAATAGTCTGGACACACAGCAGGGAAGAACTGCGTGATCGGTGGCGGCGGATATTGAAGCTCCAGGTCCTTGATGAATACCTGAATACCATAGACAAAAACAAGGATAAAAAAGTTAAAAAAGTTAGAAAAGATAAAAATAAGAAGGGGAAAGAAGAAACAATCACCAGAAGTAAATCCTGGAAAACAGCCCTGGCAACCGTCCGCGAACGTAACCTTCATTATTTTGATCGGCTGCTGAGAGAAAGCCGTCAGGACCATTATAATCGGTATTTTGATGCGGTGGCCCGTGCCTTTGATCCGCATACGAACTATATGCCGCCAACCTCCAGGGAAGATTTTGATATCCATATGTCGGGTTCACTTGAGGGAATCGGTGCCCTGCTCAGGGAGGATGACGGCCATATCAAGGTGGTGCGTATTATCCCCGGCAGTGCTGCCGAGCGCCAGGGCCAGCTGCAGGCGGAGGACACTATTTTGTCCGTTGCGGAAAAAGGCGGAAAGGCCATAGACATCAACGATATGCGAATCCGGGAAGCCGTCAGTTATATTCGCGGTCCCAAGGGAACGGAAGTGATATTGACCGTCCGCAAACCCGACGGGGTTAAACAGGTGATTCCCATTGTTCGAGATGTGGTCAAGATTGAAGAAACCTATGTCAAGTCGACCATGCTGACCGGGCATAAAGGAGAAAAGGTCGGCTACATCAAGATCCCAAGCTTTTATCGTGATTTTAATGCTGCCAGGGACGGAGGGCGGGGAAGAAACGTAACCGATGATACCCGGCATGCCCTGGTGAAATTGAAAAAGAAAGGCATGACGGGTCTTATTCTTGATTTACGCAACGACGGTGGTGGTGCCCTTACCGATGCGGTGAATATTTCCGGGCTGTTTATTGCCGAAGGTCCCGTGGTTCAGGTAAAAAATTCGCAGGGAATGATACGGGTGCTTGATGATGACGACCCCAATGTCCTGTATGACGGCCCTGTTATTGTGCTGGTCAATCAATTTTCGGCATCCGCCTCCGAGATCCTTGCCGCAGCCCTGCAGGATTATGGACGGGCCATCATCATCGGCGGCGAACATACCCACGGTAAAGGAACGGTCCAGGCGCTTATTGATTTGAATCGAAACCTGCCGCTTCTGCATTTGAAAAGATATGATGATTTGGGTGCGCTCAAGGTAACCATTCAGAAATTCTATCGCATTACCGGTGGCTCGACACAATATAAGGGGGTTGAACCGGATATCGTCGCCCCGAGCATGCTCGATTATCTGAAAACCGGTGAAAAGTATATGGATTATTCCCTTCCCTGGGATACCGTGCAACGGGTTAAGTTTCAACCATGGCACGGGTTTGCCTTTAATATCCCCCTGTCCAGGGATAAGGCAGAATCGTGGATAGCGGTCAATAAAAAATTTCAGGAGATTAAGCGGTTGTCTGAAAAGGCGGAACAACGTCGGGAGAAAACAAAGGTTGCCGTTTTCCTTGCCGGAATGAAGAAAGAACGGGCCGAGGCAAAGCAGGCCAGGGAAGAGGCGAAAGCAGCCGGACTTCTTGGCCCCGGCCTGACGGAGGAAGGAGAGGGTAAAAAAGAGAAAAAAAGCCTGCTTGAGAAAATCAAAGGGGATCCTTTTGTTGGTGTCGGGCTTCTGCTCATGGATAATGAATCCATGTTGCGGCGCAGGTGACAGATGACTTTTTCACTTGAAATGAATAAATGAACGTGATATGAATCATCATTCATTTTCTTTTGAAGATTATCAGCAAAATTATTGAACAGAGATGAGTTCCCTCAAAGAAACCCTGTTGGCGCAAAAAGACGAGATAATCTCCCTGTGGGTTGACAGGACACTGGACAGTTATATCTCTTCCGGTTTTTTTAAATCTTCAGCCGACCGGTTTGCCAATCCGGTCGGGGCAAATATCCGTGAAGGGTTGACCGACCTGTATGAAATGCTGCTGACCAAAGCAGCGCCGAAAGAGATGATTGCTCCACTTGATCAGGTCATTCGTATTCGGGCGGTGCAGGAGTTTTCACCCTCACAGGCGGTTGCCCCTATTCTGGAATTGAAGTGGGTGGTTCGGCAGATTTTGAAATCCGGCAAGAAAGTCCGGCCTGATGCTGCGGAACTGGATGAATTCGATTGCGATATGGATAGACTGGCATTACTTGCCTTTGATATGTATACGGAATGCCGGGAGTCGCTATATAAAAATCGAATTCACGAGATAAAGAGTGGTCGTTTTATCCTGACTGATTCTGCCTGTTCATCGGCACTGGTGGGCGCCAGCAGGAGTAATTGTGTGGAAGCTGTGGTTGATTGACGGTTGCAGCAAGTATTTGATCGGTTCTTATCTGGATATGGGTGGCCGTAGTTCATCTTTTCATAATGCGTAATGTGATGAACTCGTAATCAGTAAAAATCATGTTATTAGATGGCTAAGTAAAAACATAGATATACAAGGAGTAGTGTTCAGCGGCTGGTCTTAATTAGACATACAATATGTTGAGAATCGCCACAGAAAACACGACACGGTAGATCGAAGTTTTTACGACGTCATCATAATGTTATCGTTTTCATTTGAAGCGAGGGAGTGATCAATGAAGTACACCTTCCCGTTGGCGGCGGTCGTTGCTCTGGTGTTGTTTTCCTGGATCGGGGCGAGCATACCGGGTATGCAGTACATTTTCGGCATTGTCGTGCCGTATCTGGCCATGGCCCTGTTTCTGGGCGGGTTTTGTTATCGGGTTATCTGGTGGGCGAAATCGCCGGTACCCTTTAAGATACCGACGACCTGCGGCCAGGAGTTTTCCCTGCCCTGGATCAAGTACAACAAACTTGAGGCACCGCTGACTACCCCGCAGGTCATGGCCCGGATGTTTCTTGAAGTGGTCCTGTTTCGCTCGCTCTGGCGCAATACCAAGGCCATGGCCTACAAGGGACCCAAATTGACCTATGAGTCAAGTAAGTGGTTGTGGTTGTTCGCTATTCTCTTTCATTACAGCTTCCTGATCATCGTTTTGCGGCATATGCGCCTGTTTCTTGATCCGGTCCCGACAGTCATTGCCAATCTTGACTACCTTGACGGTATCCTGCAGATCGGCGCGCCGCAAATATATATGACGGAGGTTTCCATCCTGCTTGGGCTTTTGTTTCTGCTTACAAGACGCTATTTCAACCGGCATGTCCGTTATATATCACAGCCCAATGATTTTTTTCCCCTGTATCTGATAATTGCCATTGTGGGAAGCGGCATTCTGATGCGTTTTTTCCTCCGCTCCGGAGTTGATATTATCGCCATTAAGCGGCTGGCCGTTGGTCTGGTTACCTTTCACCCATCGATAATTTCCGATATTGGTTCTATATTTTATATTCATCTTTTTCTTGTATCTGCGTTGCTGGCCTACTTTCCCTTTTCCAAACTGATGCACATGGGTGGAGTGTTTCTCAGCCCGACCAGGAACATGGCTAACGATACCCGAATGCGCAGACACATAAATCCATGGAATGATCCTGATATTAAACCGCATTCCTATGCTGGTTATGAGGATGAATTCCGTAAGGATATGGTTGAGCAGGGCATTCCGGTGGAAAAACCGCTGTCTGCTGAGGAGAAGGCGGCTGTCGAAGAATAGACCGGGGCGGGATTGTCCGGCGCTTCAGAGGATGATCGTTAAGTAATCGAGTGTAAACCACCAAGAGGATAAGGAACAAGCAATGGCTGTTGTAAAGGTAGACAAGTTAGCGCGAAGCGTAGTAGAAGGGCCATCCTTGATGACCGGTTCCATACCGACCCGTGACTGGATGGAAGTGCCGGCCGTCTTTAAGCCTGGTAACTATGCTTATCCGACTAAACCGAATATTCTGGAATATCTTGACAGCCAGTCCGGGGTTTCCTTCCCCAATGCCCGCGAGTGGAATCCGGAGGATGATGACTGGAAACTGCCGGAAAACTGGAAGGAGATTATCATTAATGGCCTGGCGGAACGGCTGGGAAAATTTCGTTCCCTGAAAATTTTTATGGATTGCTGCGTTCGCTGCGGCGCCTGTGCGGATAAATGTCATTTTTTCCTTGGTACCGGTGATCCGAAAAATATGCCGGTGTTAAGGGCCGAGCTGCTTCGTTCCGTCTATCGGCAGGAATTCACCAGAGCCGGTAAGATTTTAGGCAGACTGGCAGGTGGTCGAGAAATGACGGTCGGAGTTCTGAAAGAATGGTTTATGTATGCCTATCAGTGTACGGAATGTCGACGCTGTTCCGTGTTTTGCCCTTACGGAATCGATACCGCTGAAATAACCATGATGTTGCGTGAACTGCTGCATCTGGTTGGTTGCGGTATCAACTGGGCCATGGAACCGGTTGCCAATTCCAACAGGACCGGTAACCATATGGGGCTTACGCCCCAGGCATTCAAGGGCAATATCGATTTTCTCTGTGAGGATATAGAGAATTTGACCGGAATTCATATTGAGCCCAGTTTTAACCGCAAAGGGGCCGAGGTTTTGTTTATCACGCCATCGGCGGATGTCTTTGCCGAACCCGGTCTGTTTACCTGCATGGGGTATCTTCTTCTCTTTGAGGCCATTGGTCTGGATTACACCTGGTCTACCTACGCCTCCGAAGGCGGTAACTTCGGACTTTTTACCTCCAACGAGATGATGAAAAAGCTCAACGGCAAGATGTATGCCGAGGCAAAAAGGCTCGGCGTTAAGTGGATATTAGGTGGCGAGTGCGGCCATATGTGGCGGGTAGTTCATCAGTACATGGACACCATGAACGGACCGGCTGATTTTCTTGAAGTGCCGAAATCACCGATTACCGGCACGGTGTTTGAAAATGCCAAATCAACCAAGATGGTGCATATATCTGAATTTACTGCTGACCTTATTTATAATGGCAAGATTAAACTTGATAAGTCAAGAAACAGCCATGTCAAAGCGACCTTTCATGACTCATGCAATCCGGCCAGAGCCATGGGGCTGCTTGAAGAGCCTCGTTATATTCTTGACCATGTTGTTGACAACTGGGTGGAGATGCCGGAAAATACCATTCGTGAGCAGACGTTTTGCTGTGGATCAGGCACGGCGCTGAATACCGATGAAATAATGGAACTGAGAATGCGTTCCGGTCTACCGCGAGCCAACGCCGTTCGTTATGTGGCCGACAAGCATGCCGTCAATATGCTGGCCTGTGTCTGTGCCATTGACCGGGCAACCCTGACAACCCTGATGAATTACTGGAATCCCGATGTCGATGTCTGCGGGGTCAGTGAACTGGTCGGCAATGCCCTTGTTATCGAAGGGGAAAAGAGAGCGGATCTTACCGAAGGTCTTCGGACCATGGTTTTTTAATTCCCTGGCGGAAGTGGAGGAAAAACAATGTATGATGGTGGTAAAATTATTCCGGGACTGATTATTTTTGTCCTGTTTATCACATTTCCCGTCTGGTACAACCGGGGTAATGCAG
>JALSNT010000326.1 GCA_026986885.1 Desulfobulbaceae bacterium | reverse complement strand
CACCATTGTCCGCCAGGATCCGGATATTATTCTTGTCGGTGAGATTCGTGACCTGGAGACCGCCGAGATAGCCATTCAGTCCGCCTTGACCGGTCATCTTGTTTTTTCGACCCTGCATACCAATGATTCCGCCTCCGCCGTAACCCGGTTGATAGACATGGGACTGGAGCCGTTTCTGGTTTCCTCCTCTGTTAACGCTATCCTTGCCCAGAGGCTGGTGCGCAAGATCTGCCCCCATTGCCGGGATTCCTATAAGCCGGATCAGGAATATCTGGCCAGGGTCGGACTTTCTCCCATAAAGTTCGGCGACCGGGTGCTGTATCACGGACATGGTTGCCCGGAATGCATGGGGACGGGATACAAGGGACGGATTGCCCTGTTTGAATTGATGGTGTTAAACGATACCTTGAAAAGTCTGATTCTGACGACCTCTGATGCCGGTCAGCTCAAAAGGCAGGCCATTGCCTCCCTGGCCACCGGCATGCGTACTCTGCGCCAGGATGGTCTGCGCAAGGTGCTGGCCGGGTTGACGACTCTGGAAGAGGTTTTCCGGGTTACCTGATTAACTGGTTCATCTCAAAGATCGGCAGGAGGATGGAGATGACGATAAATGCCACAACCAGGCCCATGCCCAGGATCATAATCGGCTCTATCATGGAGGTAAGGGCAAGAATTTTCGCCTCAATCTCCTTTTCATAGCTTGTTGCCGCCTTGTCCAGCATTTTTTCCAGGGCGCCACTCTGTTCACCCACCGCAATCATCTGCACAAGCATGGGGGTAAACCACCTGCTTTTACGCAGAATATCAGACAGGCTTTTCCCCTTTTCCAGTTCAATGGCGGCCTCATCAATAACCTCGGCCAGCAAGGTGTTGCTGAGGATATTTTTTACAATGCCGAGGGAGGCAAACAGAGGAACGCCTGCATGCAGCAGGCTGGACAGGGTCCGGCTGAATCTGGCCGAGGCAATTTTGATATTGATATCACTTATCCCGGGTAAGGTGAGCTTCAGACGATCCCAGAACCGGCGTCCCTTCGGCGTGTTGAGTCCATAACGTATGGCAACTCCCATGGCGGCGATCACCAGAAGGAAGAGCCACCAGTAATGGGCCAGCAGGTTACTAAACTTGATAAGAAAAATAGTCGGCAGGGGCAGGGCCTGTTTTGATCCTGCAAAAACTTTGGTAATTTTTGGTATAATAACAGTGATTAAGGTAAATAAAACGCCGACACCGACAAAGCCCATAAATATGGGATAGATCAGGGCCGCAGTAATCCTGGATTTCAGGGCCTGCTGGTTTTCGCCGAAATCCGCCAGCCGTTCCAGGACAACATCCAGGGAGCCGGAGGCCTCACCCGCCTGCACCATGTTGATGTATATTCTGGAAAATATACGTGGATGCCCGGCAAGGGCGGTGGTCAGCGAATTACCTTCATTTACCTGATCTTTAATCTGGGTAATAATAGTACGAAAAGCGGGATTGGTTGTTTGTTCAGTGAGACCGTTTAAGGCCGGTACCAGGGGAATGCCGGCACCAAGGAGGGTGGCTAACTGGCGGGTGGCAATATGTACTTCCTGTTGTTTTATGCGTCGTCCTGGTTTGGGAAGAGAAAATTTTTTTTCTTTGCCGGGCTTTGATCGGGGACGTGTCTCCCTGATATCCACCGGATAGTTACCGGCCTGCCTGATTTTTTGTCTGGCACCGGTGCGGGAATCAGCCTCTATTATTCCCTTGAGTTTTTTGCCGGCCGGATTCAGGGCCGAGTATTCATAAACGGGCATGGGTGTCGGTCTCAGGTATTGGGATGATTTCTGATGAAATCATGGGAGTATGATAACCGGAAGTCTAAGGAATGGAAAAGAAAAAAGTGACGGGTGGATGTAAATGTTCCGTTTTCAAAGCCTTTGCAGACAGAATCGTATGTGGTAGAATACGACCTGACGGACGGGATCGGCAGAGTGGAAAAGACGATCAGGCGTCATTTTTTTCTGATTACCACTGATAATCAGCCATCAGGCTGAAATTATGGATACCATCGCTCTTTCCGGTGAAATGTAGCGGTATGAATTCAGGCTTAAATAAAGCAACAGGCAATCTGTTGCTTCGGCTTTGGCGATGTTATCCCTTTTTGCTGAACAATGATGGTACCTGAATTCAGGGTAATCAAATTTTTTGCAGAAAAAAGTTATAGATTCTGGTGGGGAGCATATATCATATAGTGGTAACTACTCACAGCCACGCCATCTTTGCACGATCGCGCCTGCCCGCATAACGGACTATAGCGAACAGACGCGCTTGCACAAATATGACGCGGCTGTAAGCAGTTACAGGGCTGAGGTAATGAAAACGCATAGTTATTTGCCCTGTGAGGAGTTACGTATAGTGTTGAGGAGGGTGCATGAACGTTCGTATTAAATACTGTGGCCAATGAAACTATAAACCGCGTGCCTCCAGGCTGGAGGAAGAATTACGGTCTGCATTCGGTGCTGATATCAGTGTTGAGCTGGTGGCCGGCAGCGGCGGGGTGTATGAAATAACCGTGGACGGAGAAACTGTTTTTTCTAAAAAAACCTCGGGTCGTTTTCCGGAAGATGGGGAAATCATTGCCCTGATGCGACATTGAAAATCGGTTGTGCGGCTGTGGTTGGCAAAAGAAGGAAAATCCGGCTTTTCAAAGAAACCTTACCGGAAATCACTTTGATTGACGGGTTGTCCTTTTATTTTTCAAGCACTGGGCGACACAGTCATCACAGTCAAGCCGGGGTTGTCCCTTTTCACAAAAGTCGGTAAAACCCTGGATGAAATCCTTGCCGCCCCGGGGGCACTGATCTAAAAATTTAATGAAA
>JALSNT010000325.1 GCA_026986885.1 Desulfobulbaceae bacterium | reverse complement strand
CTGTGCGGTAACAGATCCAGTATGCCACGGATATCAATTGGTAATGTAATATTTTCCACCGTACTTTCCATCTATTTTACTCCATTGGTTCACGCTGCAATTCAGCCTTGAGTGTATTTATCTCTTTCCGCAGCCTGCGCATCTCCCTGAGCATTTCCGGCAGACGGCCGAAAACTGCACTGGCCCTGGCCCAGCTCTTCACATCAAATGCCGGTATTCCCCCAAGGACTGCGCCAGCCGGCTGATCATTATGAACACCACCCATGGCGGCAACAACAACACCGTCGCCAAGACTGATATGGTCCGCCACCCCGGCCTTGGCGGCCAGGATTACGTTCCGGCCTAATTTGGAACTGCCGGCAATACCTGCCTGGGCAACAATAATCGCATTTTCACCGACCTCAACATTATGGCCGATCATCACCTGATTATCCAGCCGGGCGCCGGCCCTGATATGGGTTGTGCCAAAGGCGGCCCGATCTATACAGGAATTTGCACCCACCTGTACCCCGTCATCAAGACGGACAATACCTACCTGCGGTTTAGACACATGGGTGCCGGTACTGCGATCGGTGGCAAAACCGAAGCCGTCGCTGCCGATCACCGCCCCATGAAACAGGACAACTTGACGACCGAGGATACAGCCGTGCGCGACCATTGCCCCTGCATGCAGGATACAGTCATCTCCAATTACCACATCATCCTCGATAATAACGCCTGCATGGAGGACAACCCGCTCACCAATCCGCACCCGGTCGCCGATAGACACCAGGGGGCCGATGGTTACCTGAGAAGATATTGCACAATCGATGCCGATGACGGCCGTCTCATGGATACCGCCGGCAGCAAAGGGAACGGCCAGTAGATGATTATGAATAATCGCCTCTGCCAACCCCGGATCATCAACCACAATCTGCGGCACGGGCAAATCATCAATTTCCCGGGGCACGATACAGCCACTCGCCCGACTGTCTGCAAGGAGATCTACCTGCCGTCTGTCGGTCAAAAAGGTCAACTCTCCGGGTCCGGCCAGCTCAATACTGTTTAAGCCGGTTATTCGTACTCTGTTCTGTTCATCACCAACCACCCTGCCGTCAACAAGGGCGGCTAATTCTGCAAGGGTATATGCAGCCATCACCATACCATTATTCTACGTGTTCTCGCCTGCACTCCATTATCACACGATCAGGTAAGCTGATACCTAACCCGGATAAACCGGAAAATTCGAAATAAGAAACACCAAATTCGAAACAATATCAAATAATCATAGGCCCAATGATCACAATGGTTCCAATGCTCGATACTGTAGATTGCCCTTGTTTGTGTCATTGCAACATTCGGAGTTGATTTTGTTTCGGATTTCGATATTTGGATTTCGAGTTTATTTTCTGCCACAAAAAACACGAAAATAATTGTTAAGATACTAAATTCAATTTAGGTCGCAGTTATGTTCGCCACAGGCGGAAATTAGACTGTCATCTGTCATCTGACCTCTGACTTCTGTTACGAACAGGCGACCTTAGTCCATTTCCCCGCCCTCGTAAAGCAAAACAGCACGGCAGCGTCGTTTAAACTCCGCCAGCTCATCCTGCCATGACCGTTCAAGCTCAAGGATGTCCACGCCCTGTTCCACGGCCCGGCGCACTTCCCGGCTGCCGATAATCAGATCCATGGGCAGACGTTCAAATTCGTATTCATAGGGAGGTTCTTTATACCGGAAGTGTTGCGGATAAAGCTGCAGCAAGGCCTGGAGCAGGACAAGAGAGGTGCGGTAGGGCAGAAAAGTCTGCATATTCGTCACATGCAGTTGAAAACCAGGACAACTGCTGCCCGCCCATTTGGAGGCAGTCGGTTCAAAGACCAGGGGCCGCAGGAAACAACCCGGCAGCTCAACCTGTGCGACTGCAGCCGATACTTCATCCACGTCAAGAAAAGGGGCGCCGAAAAGCTCAAACGGCAGGGTTGTTCCCCGCCCTTCGGAAATATTTGTTCCTTCCCAGATAACCTGGCCGGGATAGACAACCGCTGTCGTAAAGGACGGCATGTTGGGCGAGGGGAAGACCCAGTCCAGGCCGGTATCGGCAAAGACCATGTCCCGCCGCCAGCCACGGGCGCGGACAACCTGCAGATCTGCACCGATGTTCATTTCCCTGTTACAGAGCCGGGCAAGTTCCCCCAGGCTCAGGCCATGGCGCATGGGAATGGCATGCAGCCCGACAAAGGAGAAACAGTCATCCTTGAGCACATTCCCCTCTACCCGGCCCCCCAGCGGATTGGGGCGATCAAGAATCACCACACCGGTTCCGGTCTCGGCTGCTGTCTGCAGACAATAAATCACGGTCCAGCTAAAGGTATAAACCCGGGTGCCGACATCAACCAGATCAACAAGCAGCAGGTCAATGTTCTCAAACATGGAAGGATAGGGCTTCCTGGTCTCGCCATACAGGGAATACACCGGCAAGCCGCTGACAGGATCAATATCATGATCAGATTCAATCATATTATCCTGTTTAGCGCTGAAAAATCCGTGCTGGGGGGAAAACAGACAGGAAAGTTGCCCGGGAAAACGCTCCATAATCAGGTCACGACTGTGACGCAGACAGCTGTCGGTTGATGCCTGATTACAGAGCAGGCCCATCCGTTTGCCGGTAAAAATCCCGGGCGGGGAATGCAGCACCTCTTCCAGACCGATACAAACCTTTTTGTTGACGGCCACGGCTGTCCCCTATTCCACGGTTACGCTCTTGGCCAGGTTTCGGGGCTGGTCGACATCACAGCCCCGGCGGTTGGCAATCTCGTAGGAAAGCAACTGGGCGGGAACGGTATAAAGCAGGGGATTGAGTTCCTCGTGT
>JALSNT010000324.1 GCA_026986885.1 Desulfobulbaceae bacterium | reverse complement strand
TGATCTTGAGTCGACGGTTCAGGCAGCCGATGATATGGACGCATTGTTTACCGCCATCCAAGTGACCGACCAGCAGATTCTGACGAGTATGGATGTGGAAATTGCTAAGGAATACAGTGATCTTATTGAAGAGCGGATGAAACTTGGAAAAACGCTGTTGCAACAGTACGCGCTCATCCTGCCGAAATTAAAGACCCGGCTGGCCGGCTACAAGGCAGAGCTGTTTAAAATCAAACATGGGTTGCAGACCATGGGCGGATATTCCCATGGAGCGGTCCCGGCGGGCGGCATTATCGACACATCCAACTGAGAAAACAACAATAAATATTTCGCCGCTGTTGCTCTCCCGTACCCTAAGACCCGAAAAAAAAATCTTTTTTTCTTCTTGCCGGTATGGCAAACTGTAGATAAGAATAGAATCATAGTGGCAAGGTCGCACCGTATAGACCTTGCTTTTCCTTATTTTTCACCATTTTACCATGGGATCTGTCACGTGGCGACGCTTGATGATATTTTTTCACAGATAGAAACAGGCAAGGCCGTTCGTATTGCCCTGCCGATCATGGGCAGGACAGAAAAAAAACGAATCAGCTGTGTCTATCAGAAAACTTCTCCCCCCGAATTCCTGTTGCTTTTTACTCCGGGCAGCCTGCCGGCAGCTGACATTGATTACAACCGCAAGGCAGGGGTACTTCTTGATATCAAGGGCCAAAGTGTTTCCCTTGCCGCGGATATACAGGAAAAAACCGCCGATCAGGCCCTGCGGCTTATCGCCAGGGACGTCATCAGTCACGAACAACTGCGTGATTTCTTTCGGGTTGACGTTACCGCACCCCTGGTCGCCCGCCCTGTCTTACCCAAAGAGCAGGAATGGACCTTAAGCGGGGAAACCGTTGATGTCAGCGGCTCCGGCCTGTTGGCGGTATTTACCCATCCAATAGACGCCGGTGAACCTGTCCGGGTTGAGCTGGTTCTCCCCTCGGGAAGCGCCGGCCCCATTGAAGCGGTTGCCCATGTGGTCAGAAGTCGCAAAATCGACGACAATCAATACCAGGTTGCCCTCCATTTCGACACCATTGATTCCGAAGACCGGGACAGAATCATGGCCTGCTGTTTTGAGATTCAACGCAAACATCTTCGCCTTAAAGTGCAGGTGAAAAATCCGGAGTGAAGAATTACTTATTGTGCCCACTCCACTATATCCACCCCTGCCTCTTCCAACAGAACTACCGCCGTCCCGTGATGCATTCCGGGGACAATAACTTCGTCCGGCTTCAGGGTTAACAGCCAGTTCCCGACCAGTAAACCACGTTTTTTTTCCTTCCGGGCATGGGGATTTTCCACAAATTGCCGTTTGATTACCTGTTGCTTTTTCATATCCACTGTTTCAATGAGGAACCAGGGGGCGCGAACAAAATGGTTTGAGACCTTCCCTTCCGGTTTCTCTACCGGCGTTATGCGTCGTATAATACCATCCTGGGCAAAATGGGGCCGAATCCTGGCCATGACGACCAGGGGAAATTTCCGGGGTATCAACTCCTCCAGTCTGTCGGCCACATGATCGGCTAATTTCGCCGACGGAGTTTTCATGAGTACATCCATATCCACGATAAAACGTCCTCCAGCGGTCCGGCTCAGACATTGCTTGACTTTGGTGATACGCGGATGTTCCTCCACCATGGCGATAATCCGCCGTTCCATCTCCCTGTCCATGGATGCATCAAGCAGATCCTTAAGCGCAGTCACAAGCAGCGCCGCCCCGGCCCGCAAGACAAAAAGAGAAACAACGGCAGCGGCCCAGCGGTCAACCGCGTAGCCGAACTTTGCCGCCAGCAGCCCCATAAAGACGACGGTTGTTGACAGGGCATCGGCAAGATAGTCGCGGGCATCGGCCTGCAGGGCGGGTGAATTAAGGCGGCGCCCCTCGCGCAGCTGATAAAAACCGAAAACCAGGGCAACACAGAGTGACATGGCGGCCACCGGCAGGGCAACCGCCACCTGCGGCAACTGTTTAGTACCGAAAATTGCCTGTCTTGCTATTTCATAGGCAGCTATAATAACGGCTATGGAGGTGACCAGGGTGGCAACGGTTTCCGCCTTGTACAGCCCGTAGGGAAATGAAGGATGTTCACGCCCGGCCACGTAAAGACCGACATAGGTGGCCATTGAAGCCAGCACATCGGTACCGGAATGGATGGCATCGCCGATGAGGGCCGTTGAGCCTGACATCGCCCCGGCAACCCCTTTTGCCCCGGCAAGAGCCAGATTTATCCCGATGGACAAGGCGGCCCGCCTGCGGGCGGCACAAAGATCCTGTTTCGACTGTTCAGAAGCCATATGAGGGTGCTGGAAAAGTTTGTAATGCCTAATTTGGGTGAAAGTCCGTTTTGCCAACCTGTTTGATCAATGTACCTGTGAGGGAATATTCCAACAACATTTTTCCTGCTGTACCGTTAATTCCCTGTCTGCCTGTTTTTGACTTGCAAAAGTTATTGACAGTGATCATTGTTTGGTGTACCTAAACATCGCATCGACCACCCAAGGGCAATACTTTCCCTGAAGGGACGGTGTTGTAGTAAACGTTTACATTATGCAGGTAATGCGGGCGAAACAGCATCTGGGTGAACGGTTACGTGTTGTATTGATGCAATGTCGGCCATTATCTTTATGGGAAAACATACTATGACAAAAAATCATCCAAATCTCTCCTGTCGTTGTCGGCGCGGGCAGGATGGACACTGCTTCCTGCGGGAACAACCATGCCCGATTGATGCCCGTCCCCTGTCACATACCTGCGGCAAGCATCGGGTTAAGGTATGCAAGGTTGGCGGCGGCCGGAAAATTTGCGCAAAAA
>JALSNT010000323.1 GCA_026986885.1 Desulfobulbaceae bacterium | reverse complement strand
GTCATCGTGCAGGTGTTGAATCCGTTCGTTCGGTTGTTGAGACCGCTCGTGAGATAGGCGTTCGTCATCTGACGTTATATGCCTTTTCCACGGAAAACTGGCAGCGGCCGCAAACCGAGGTAAAGGGATTGATGGGTCTGCTCCGGACCTATCTGGAGTCGGAATTGCGGACCATGCTGGCAAACGATATCCGGCTCTTTTGTCTCGGCCAGCGCCGGCGTCTGCCCGACAATGTACTTGCCGTACTGGATAAGGTCATGGGGGAAACGAAAAATTGCCGGGGCATGACATTGAACCTTGCCCTGAGCTATGGCGGTCGTGATGAAATTATGCGGGCAGTTAGGGAGCTGGCCGCCCAGTGTGTCAGCGGCCAACTTGATGCCGGGGCCTTGTCAGAAAAAATGCTCTGTGATCATCTCGATACCGCCGGACAGCCTGATCCTGACCTGCTGATCCGCACGGGGGGTGAACATCGCCTTTCAAACTTTCTTCTCTGGCAGGTCTCCTATGCCGAATTGTATTTTACCGAGACCAAGTGGCCTGATTTCAGAAAAGAGCAGCTTCTGGAAGCAGTTGCCACTTATGGTCGGCGGCAGAGACGTTTTGGTAAGACCGGTGCCCAGCTCCTTGGAGACTAAATAATATGATGAGTCGAGTCGTGCCCGGCCTTCTTATGGTGTGCCTCTGGGGAGCATTACTCGGCTTTGCCGGCCCGATACTGTTTTGGATGGTAGTGGTTACCGGGAGCGTTGTAGCTCTGCATGAGTATCATCAAATGTGTTCACCCCTTCTCTCCACCCGTAAGAGATTTCTGCTTATTGTTGTTTCGGTACTGCCGGTTGTTGCCGCTCTTTCTTCCGTTACGGCTGCGGTTATGGCCGCTCTTCTTGCCGGGTTATTCTTCCTGCTCCTTCTTCTTTTTACCTGGTATGCCACTCTTGACGACGCCTTTTCATTGTTGAGCCGAAGCGGATTCGGCCTTGTATATATAGGAGTGTGTGCCGCCCATATTGTGCTGCTTAGATTATTGCCCGGCGGGGTCTGCTGGCTTGCCGTTCTTACGGCTGTAACCATTGGCTCCGATACCGGCGCCTATTATGCGGGTCGGCGATTCGGTCGCCGGAAACTCTGTCCGGCCATCAGTCCGGGAAAGACGGTTGCCGGAGCTGTCGGGGGGATGATCGTCGGAATACTGTCAGGCCTGGTTGTCGGTCTATTGATCTCCGGTTCGTCTCATATGGCTTTGTATTTCTTTATCGGATTGCTTCTTGTTCCCGTCGGGATTATCGGTGATCTCACTGAATCGGTGATCAAGCGTGCCACAGGCGCAAAGGATTCCGGTACTCTCCTGGCAGGACACGGCGGGCTGCTTGATCGGATTGACAGCCTGCTCCTGACGGCGCCGACACTTTACTATCTTCTTCTGGGACTTGGCACATGATGGTCAAAAATATTTCTTTACTGGGATCTACCGGCTCTATTGGGAAAAATGTGCTGTCCGTTGTCCGTGCAAATCCTGATCGTTTCAGGATCGTCGGCCTGAGCGCCGGGAAAAATATTTCTTTGTTAGCCGAACAGGCACGAGAATTTTCACCGATTTATATCTCCGTTGCCGACGAACAGCTTGTCGGCCCCCTTGCCGAGATGCTTTCCCCTGGTTATCAAGGTGAAATTTTTTCCGGAGATGCGGGGAACTGCCGGGTGGCAACGCTTGCGGATGCCGACCTGGTCGTAACGGCCGTCGTCGGCGCCGTCGGCCTGCTTCCCACCATGGAGGCGATTCGGGCCGGTAAGGATATTGGTCTGGCCAACAAGGAAACCCTGGTTATGGCGGGGCGTCTGGTGATGAAAACCGTTAAGGACCATAACGTCCGGCTGCTGCCCATAGATTCTGAACACAGCGCAATTTTTCAAGCTCTTGAGGCCGGCCGCAGGCAGGATGTAGACCGCATTATCCTCACGGCCTCGGGCGGGCCCTTCCGTAGTCTTGCCGCCGAGAAGTTTTCCGCTATTACTCCTGATCAGGCCCTGGCCCATCCTAACTGGGAGATGGGAAGAAAAATATCAATAGACTCGGCAACGCTTATGAACAAGGGGCTTGAGGTTATTGAGGCCAGGTGGCTTTTTGATACCACGCCCGACAGAATTGCAGTTGTCGTTCATGCCGAGTCTATTGTCCATTCTCTGGTCGAATTTATAGATGGATCCGTTGTCGGCCAGTTAGGTATCCCGGATATGCGCATCCCGATTGCCTATGTCCTTTCCTATCCGGAACGAATAAACCTCGATCTGCCGTCTTTAAATCTTGCCCAGTGTGGAAGCTTGACTTTTGAGGAGCCTGATTATACACGCTTCCCCGCCCTGAAAATAGCCTTTGCCGCTCTTGAGCAGGGAGGAATGCAGCCTGCTGTCTTGAATGCCGCCAACGAAATCGCGGTTGACGCATTTTTAGACGGCCATATAGGATTTCCTGATATTTCTGCGATTGTGGCTGCAGTACTGGACGTCCATATTGATGGTGATGACCTTGAGTTGGAACAGATCCTGGCTGCAGATGATCAGGCACGGAATCTTGCCCTGCAGGAAGTAGACCGTCGTTGCGGATAATCTCTTCTTGGCCGGGTCTTTTCCTGGAAAGAAGGTAAATTACACAGAGAAACCGTTTATCGTATGAATTCACTGTTTTCTTTTGTACTTGTTCTTGGAGTCCTTATTTTTGTTCATGAATTCGGACATTTTCTGATTGCCAAGCTCTGCGGCGTCCGGGTGTTGAAATTCTCCCTTGGTTTCGGTAACAAGGTGATCGGCAGAAAATGGGGAGAAACCGAATATTTGATTTCCGCCTTTCCTCTGGGCGGTTATGTCAAAATGTACGGGGAACAGCAGGGGGAACCAATCCCTGAATCCGAACAGGCGCGCTCCTTTTCCCATAAATCGGTCAAACAACGTTTTGCCATAGTATTTGGTGGTCCATTGTTTAATCTGTTGTTTGCCGTTGTCCTGTTTTTTATCATGTTTGCCCTGGCCGGGTTGCCTGAACCTGTCGATACCACCACCATAGGGCAGGTCTCACCAGGGTCGGTGGCGGAGAAAGCAGGCCTGAAGTCCGGAGATCATATTGTCTCTATTGACGGCCGGAAAACCGTTTCCTGGCAGCAGGTGTCCGAACTGATTAAAGAGAGTAAGGGCCGGGAGGTTGTACTTGTCATTGACCGGGCAGGCAAAACTTTAACCGTGCGGGCAAAACCGACCATGGAAAAGGTAAAAAATATCTTCGGCGAGGAGGTTGGCCAGCGCTATCTGCTTGGGATTGTGCGTAGTGATGAAGTACGCTACAAAAAAGTTGGAGTTGTCGAGTCGATCAGGGCTGCCTTTATTCAAACCTGGAACTTGATTTACCTGACGATTATGGGAATCGTGAAAATCATTGAACGGGTGGTTCCTGCCAGCGAGCTTGGCGGACCTATCAGGATTGCGCAGATTGCCGGTCAGCAGCTGGAGGCGGGCTGGATGAATTTGCTGTATTTCATGGGCCTGCTCAGTGTCAACCTCGGTATTTTGAACCTGCTTCCCGTACCGGTACTTGACGGCGGCCATCTGCTCTTTTTAACGATTGAAGGAATCCGTAAAAAACCGGTCTCGGACCGGGTTATGGAGATCAGTCAGAAAGTGGGTATTGCTCTGTTGGGCAGCCTGATGCTGTTCGTCTTTTATAATGATATTTTCAGGATTGTCAGACAGTGGATGGGCTCTTAATACTGTCCATTGAGACTGCAACCGGTTGCGGCAGCGTTGCCCTGAGCAGGGGAACACGCTTGCTGGCCGAAGCAACGGCACAGCCCGAGGTTACCCATTCCCGGCGATTGTTAGGGACTGTTTCCTGGCTCATGCAGGCTGCGGCAGTGACATGGTCGGAGCTTGACGCCATTGGTGTCAGTCTTGGACCCGGTTCTTTTACCGGCTTGCGAATAGGTTTGGCTGCAGCCAAAGGATTGGCCATGGCCGCGGATATCCCGCTTGTCGGAGTGGATACTCTCGATGCCCTGGCCCTTGCCTGTGCGGGTGTGCGCAGGCAGGTTTGTCCGGTGCTTGATGCTCGCAAACAGGAGGTATATGCGGCCATGTATCAGGTCTGCGGGCAGGAAAGGTATCCCGTGCGCTTGAGCGGGGACAAGGCTCTTGCTCCCGAGGCGCTGGTGGCAAGTATTGACCAGCCGACAGTGCTGGCCGGTCCTGGAGCGGCGATTTATGCTGATGTGTTCTCGGCAAACGATTTTGTGCAGTTGCTGCCGGCGGAATTGGTCTATCCCCGGGCATTGTACGTGGGGCTGCTTGCAGAGCAGAAGATACAAAACAGTGAGGTTGTCAGTTCCGCAACCCTCCAGCCCAAATATGTTCGCGCCCCGGAGGCGGAGATAAACCTGCGCCGAAAGCAGGAGCAGATGGAAAAATAATGGGAATACAAAACATGATCGTACGCAGGCAAACCAGACAAATTCATGTGGGCAATGTGGCCATCGGTGGTGGCGCACCCATTTCCGTGCAGTCGATGACCAATACCGACACCGCTGATGTTGCGGCCACCGTGGCCCAGATCAGGCGACTGGAGGCGGCCGGTTGCGAAATTATCCGGGTGGCTGTTCCGGATATGAAGGCCGCTGAGGCGATCAGGGCCATTCGCGATGAAATATCCATACCGCTTATCGCCGATATTCATTTTGATTCCCGTTTGGCAGTGGCGGCGGTGGAACATGGCGCCCAGGCGATTCGTATCAATCCCGGTAATTTGGGCGGCGAGAAAATGCTGGCGCGGGTGGTTGCGGCCGTCAGGTTGCACAAGGTGCCGATCAGGGTCGGAGTCAATTCCGGGTCCATTGAAAAAGACCTGCTGGCCGAGCTGGGCTATCCCACCCCGGAACGGCCGGATTCTCTGATCAACTCTGCGCTGAGAAACGTTCGTCTTCTGGAAAAACAAGGCTTTGAGGATATTAAAATTTCCATTAAGTCGTCCGATACCCTGACCACCATTTCCGGATACCGTCAACTTTCAAAAGCTATTGATTATCCCCTTCATATCGGCGTAACCGAGGCCGGGGGGTTGATAGCCGGTACGGTAAAATCCAGTGTTGCCCTGGGGATTTTATTATTTGACGGTATCGGTGATACCTTTCGCATCTCTCTGACCAGAGATCCGGAGGAAGAGGTTCGGGTTGGCTTTGAACTTCTGCGGTCATTACGTATTCGTCAAAGGGGGCCGGAGATGATTTCCTGCCCGACATGCGGGCGGACCAGGATTGACTTGTTCCCGCTGGCCGAAGAGGTTGAACGCTATCTGCAAACCATGCGGACCAATATCAAGGTAGCGGTTATGGGCTGTGTGGTCAACGGTCCGGGTGAGGCCAGGGAGGCGGATATCGGTATTGCCGGCGGTGTTGGTGTCGGCATTATTTTTAAAAAGGGGGAAGTCTGGAAAAAACTTCCCGAAGATCAGTTGCTGGCGGTCTTTCTTGAGGAGTTGAAAAAAATAGAGCAGGAACGGGAGCAGTCGTCGTGACCAGGATACGGACGGAATACCGGTCAGTTACCCACGATGTTGTTTGACGAGAAGGACAAAGTTGTTCATTATTTTGCCAAAATCCGCTTTTATTGTCTTGTAATGCTGTTTTGCCTGTTGCGGCAGGCCTGCAAACGACCCCTCTGTCGCAGGCAGGGAAGCAAGCCATTTGCCGTCATGTAATAACCACGAGCGGATATCATCGGGGTGGGCGGCATGGTTGTCGCACTGCAGGCCTATGATGTGTGGCCGATCGACAACACTGAAAGCCTCGACAACGCATTGGTCGGAAGTGGCCAGCATAACCAGGTCCCGGGGCAGCGGCGTCCGTACCGCCTGTCCATGCCATTTAAAGAGCGGCAGCGGAGAGGTGATTCCCTGGAACACAGGATGTTCTTTGCCGGCGTGGGTGAGGTGGCCCCGGGTAAAGCCGACACTCGGCGGATTATTTGCTCCCATGGCGGCTCCAAGGGCATCGGCAAGCAGTTGGTGCCCCAGGCAGAATCCCAGGCATGGCCTGTCCATGGCCAGCCAGGCCTGGAGAAGCTGTTTTTCCTCTTTTAAAAACGGATATTGTTTTTCTTCATGAACGTTTGGAGGCCCTCCAAGGAGTAACAGGGCATCAAAAGCCATAGGATCTGGAATGGCCTGCCGGTAAATATGGGCAATTTCAAGTCTAACGTCTGCCTCACAGGCGGCACGTACCAGTATCTCTCCCGGTGTTTCCCAGTCCACATGCTGTATAACAAGAAATGTAAGTGCCATAACCGTATGCTCAGGTTCCTGTTTCCCTGTATCTCCCCGTGAAGAAAATATCCGGCACAGGGTAAAAAATCCATGAAAAACGGCCGCCTCTACTGAGGAGGAGAGGAGTAGAGACGACCTGGAGGAGGATGTCGGCATCCCCTGCGGCAGGGGATGCACTGTGGAGTACTTGATCCTTAGTTTAAAACCTGGAAGTCATTGTAGGCGTGGGCAGCGTGTTCGGCAAGATCGACGCCCTCAAGTTCTTCTTCTTCGGTGACCCTGATTCCCACGGTCATGTCGAGGACCTTGAAAAGAATAAAGGCGCAACCAAAGGCCCAGGCAAAGGCTGCCAGTACGCCGGTGATCTGGGTCGTCATAATGGCCGCGGTGGTGCCGCCCATGTTAAAAAGACCGGCGGCAATGGTACCCCAGGCACCGCAGACGCCGTGTACGGAGACGGCACCGACCGGATCGTCGATATGCATGCGGTCCAGGGTAACAACAGAGATAACGACGATGATTCCGGCAATAAAACCGATAATAATGGAGCTGGTCGGGCTGACGTTGGCACAACCCGCGGTAATGCCTACCAGACCGGCCAGGGCGCCGTTTAAGCTCATGCCGATATCCGGTTTTTTGAACATGATCCAGGAGAGTACCATGGCCGAGATGACACCGGCGGCGGCGGCCAGATTGGTGTTGACAAAGATCATGGCAATCGAGGGGTCACCGGCGGTCGTGGAGCCTGGATTGAAGCCGAACCAGCCCAGCCAGAGGATAAAAACACCAATCGCCGCCATGGGGATGTTGTGGCCGGGGATAGCGCGGACTTCACCCTTGGGGCCGAATTTTCCCTTTCTTGGTCCCAGAACTATGGCACCTGCCAGGGCACACCAGCCACCGATGGAATGGACAACGGTGGATCCTGCGAAGTCAATAAAGCCCTTGGCTTCAAGCCAACCGTTACCGTGGAGCAGCGAACCCCAGGCCCAGGACCCGAAAATCGGATAGATAAAGGCGCAGACAACAAAGGAGTACATCAGGTAACTGGTAAATTTGATCCGCTCGGCAACCGCACCGGAGACGATGGTTGCGGCAGTGGCGGCAAAGACACACTGGAACATCCAGAAGGCCAGTACCCACTGGTCACCGTCTGGTCCGGTCCAGCCGGAAAGGAAAAAATCGGTGGTGCCGAACAGGCCGGTTGTGGTGGCGCCGAACATGAGGCCAAAACCTATTGCCCAGAAGGCAAGCGAGCCCATGGCAAAGTCGAGCAGGTTTTTCATCATGATGTTACAGGCTGACTTGGCTCGGGTAAATCCCGATTCCACCATGGCAAAGCCGGCTTGCATGAAGAAGACCAGGGCCGCAGCAACTAACGTCCAGACGTAGTTAAGATTGGTCTGAACGTTTTTAACGGCGGCAGCGTTACCGGCAACTGTGATTTTAACAGCTTCGTCTGCGGCCAGGGCCGTTACCGCCGTCAGCAGGCCCAGGATGCAGGCCGAAAATATGATTTTTTTTCGCATGGGTGATTCTCCTTAAATTCTATATAGATGATTAAATAGCCTCTTTATCGGTCTCACCGGTACGGATACGGATGATTTTTTCAACCGGCAGGACGAAAATTTTGCCATCACCGATTTTACCGGTGCGGACAGCGCTGATGATAGCCTCGATCACTGATTCAACCCGTTCCTCTCCAATAATAATTTCAACCTTTACCTTGGGAATAAAGTCCACCATGTATTCGGCGCCGCGATAGATTTCCGTGTGCCCTTTTTGCCGCCCGAATCCCTTCACTTCGCTTACGGTCATGCCGCTTATATTAAGATCATGCAGGGCTTCCTTGAGGGCATCAAGCTTAAAAGGCTTGATAATTGTTTCGATTTTCTTCATGTTATGCTCTCCCTTTATTGTAGAATGAATCATGTCATTTGTTTCCTGTATCATTTTCAAGAGCCGTGCCAGGGAATGATTTTTTATTATATTTGTATAACATGCTGATTTTTAATCTTTTTTAAAAATGGCAGCCCGTTCATCCTTGCTGTATCTTTTTTACTTTTTCGTTTAGCGAGAGAGTATTTTGTAACAAATTTGTATTATATGTAGATATGGGTGAGTACCTTTTTGGTATGTTAACAATTATTGTCGAGTTTTTTGTGGTGGAAAATAAACTCGAAATCCAAATATCGAAACCCGAAACAAATTCCAATTCCGCAATGTTTCAATGACATAAATAAGGGCAGTTTACAGTATCTAACATTGGCACCATATTGATCATTCGGTCTATGGTTATTTGATATTGTTTCGAATTTCGTGTTTCTTATCTCTAATTTTCCGGTTTATCCGGGTTATGGTTTTGAGATGCTGTCGGGATATCGCCGGCAGGTAACGGTTTATCAGGCTGCTGTTTCACCTGCATCACGCTTACTACGGCACCATCTCCTTTCTCATTGACAGACAACGAGATGGGTTGCTATGCTGAAAATAGTGTAAGCAGAGGTTATCCTGTATTTTTTATGGATTAACCAGGGGGTATGTTTTTGCCGGAATTTATAGAGGGCGTATTGCATGACTATTCGTGAGGATGCACGGGTCGGCAGGGAAACCGATTTGTTCAGGTGTTGTGCCGACAATGAAAAGATTGCCATTTCCTCCCTGATGCAGGGGGTGGCTGACGGCACCATTGTCATTCCTAAAAATATTCATCATGATTTTGCCAAGATCATGGCAATCGGGAAAGGCACCTCCACCAAGGTTAATGCCAATATAGGTTCATCAAAGGATATCGCCCGACTGGGGAGTGAGCTGGAAAAGCTTGCCGTCTCAATTAAAGCCGGCACAGATACGGTAATGGATCTCTCCATGGGCGGTGATCTGGATGCCGTACGCCGTGGTATTCTGGAAAACTGTCCGGTACCGCTTGGTACGGTGCCCATATATCAGGCGGTCGCCGAGACCGTTGAACAGCAGCAAAGGGATATTGTTGAGGTCACGGAAGATCATATCTTTAAAACCATTGAAAAACAGGCAATGGATGGAGTTGATTTCATGACCATCCATTGCGGTATCACCCGCAGCCTGCAGGATCGTCTTAATAAGCAAAAGCGGATCATGGGTGTTGTCAGCCGGGGAGGATCTTTTCTCCTTGAATGGATGAGTTATCATCGAAAGGAAAATCCTTTATTTGAACATTTTGATGATTTGTTAGCCATTTTAAAAGAACATGAGGTAACCCTCAGCCTTGGTGATGGTCTTCGGCCCGGCTGCCTCGCCGATGCGACCGACTGCAATCAGATTCAGGAGTTGATTCTTCTGGGCGAATTGACGCAGCGGGCCTGGGATGCCGGGGTGCAGGTCATTATCGAAGGACCGGGCCATATGGCCATGGACCAGATTGCCGGTAATGTAATGTTGCAGAAGCGGCTGTGCAAGGGCGCGCCTTTTTATGTATTGGGGCCCCTGGTGACTGATATCGCCCCGGGGTATGATCATATCACCGGGGCCATCGGCGGGGCCATGGCCGCGGCCGCCGGCGCGGATTATCTCTGCTATGTTACGCCTGCCGAACATCTTAAACTGCCGGCGGTTGAAGATGTGCATGCCGGGGTTATCGCCGCAAGGATTGCCGCCCATGCAGCAGATTTGGTAAAGGGCGTTGCCGGAGCACAAGAGCGTGACGATGAGATGGCAAGGCGACGTAACAGACTGGACTGGAAAGGTCAGATTGAGATGTCGCTTGATCCGGACAAGGCGGCCCGTTTTCGAAAGGAAGGGTTAAGCGATAAAGGACCGGCCTGTTCGATGTGCGGTTCTTATTGTGCAATTCAGGTCTTTAACCGTTCGGAGCATAACCTGGAAAAGGAGCGGAACAATGGTGGATGCGGGAGCAATTGCGACTAACCTGTTTGATAAGATTGGATCTTTTTTTTCATTCATAGGCGGTTTGCTGCAGGCAACGCATGTGCCGGAGCAGATTAAATCAGTTGATATTGCCGGACTGTTCAGTAATCCATGGTTCCTGATTCCCTTTATCATCTTTGTCGGCTATATGTTGTATAAACAGGCCTTCCGTGATCTCTTCGTCGCCGCCCTGTTGATGGGAGTCTGGTATATCTCAGGTACCCACTACATGCAGACCCTGGTTGTAGGGGATGAGCTGCAGGTAAATAAGGTGCTGCCGCTCCTCTTCGGCGGTGCCGTGATCGTCGGCCTGGTGATTTATCTCTATTTCGGCCGTTCGGATTAGACGGACGGTCCGGTTTCTTTCCCCCGGAGAGCCTTGTATCCATGGATTATAAAGATGCCATTTTTATCGTTACCGAGGAGCGGGCCTGTCCCTTTTACAATGTGGGCGAGGAATTTAAGGTGGAGGACAGGGGTTTGACTGTTCCCGAGGCCAAACCCGCCTGCCTGCATATGGTGCAGTCGATAATTACGGCGACTACCCAGGAAAAAAGTTTTGAGCATTTTACCCAGCAGGGCATTCAAAAATCCAAATTTGACTGTGGCGGCTGTGATGGTATAATTCGTTTTGAGTTTAAGAAGGAAAAGGGATTTGCCACCCTGCAGATGAAGCTTCTTGCAGCAGCCGAGCGGCGCGAGAAGATGAAGCACATGGATCGCTTTTTCGATCTGTTGCGTGGCATGGTGATTTTTGAAACCCTTGATGATGATTCCCTGCGTGATCTCTCGGCTTTGCTGAAACTTGAGCAATATGGAAATAATAAAGTCGTTTTGAAAAAAGGGGATCCGGGAACGAGTCTCTATATCGTACTTGCAGGGAAAGTCGCCGTGATCAGTGATGACGGCCAGACCCTTTCGGAAATGGGGATGGGGGAAATATTTGGTGAGATGAGCCTGCTTTCCGGTGAGCCGGTGACCACGACCATTCATACCCGCGCAAAAACAAAACTGGCCTCACTCTCCAGTAAAGATTTTAAGCATGTATTGAACAAGTATCCTGTTCTCCAGGTCTTTTTTTACAGGATGCTTGTCGAGCGCGCCCAGGCCAATACCCTGCGTGCCGGTACTATAAGTTCCGGCATGACCGGCGAGCTTGCGGAGATCAGTACGG
>JALSNT010000322.1 GCA_026986885.1 Desulfobulbaceae bacterium | reverse complement strand
TGATGGTTGGAGTGCTTGGTTTGTCGGGAGGAGATGTCCCAGAGAAGACGGGCATCGAAACTTGTGGCAGCTAACATGGTACAGACCACGACCCCGGCAAAATAAAAAACAGCCGGAGCAGCGTTAACGGATGAAAGAAAGCCGAAACGGACCAGGGCGCAGAGCAGGGCGATAACAAAGATATCAAGCATCGACCAGCGGCCGATAAATTCAATAAAGCGCAACATGACGGCCTTGTGTTTTCGTCCTCCGGGCAGCCGGAAATGAATGGTCACCAGGATGAGAAGGAGACCTGTAATTTTAAAGAGCGGTACCAGGATGGAGGCAGTGAGAATAATGGCGCCGATACCGTAGGAGCCATCCTGGAAAAAATAAATAATACCGTCCATGATGGTCGACTGGTCGGGCACGCCGAAATAATTCACCTCCATAATGGGCAGGATATTGGCGGGCATGGTCAGGATGACAGCGGTCAGTACCAGGGCCCAGGTACGGTTGAGGCTGTTGTGTTTGCGCAGATGCAGGCGTTCGCCGCAGCGGGGACAGTGTTGTTTTTTTCCCGGTCGGACGGGTACCACCTTTTCACAGCCATGACAGAGACAAAGTCCGGCCGCTGTCCCGGTCAGGGCCTGGTCGTCGATCAGCGGCAACTGTTCCTGCCGTGTATCCAGTCGTGACCAGCAAAGCCGCATGTCCATGGCCGACAGGCAGCCGATGGTGCTGACTACCAGGCCGATGAAACAGAAAAAGCCGACATTGAACTCTATTTCAGCCATGTGGCTCATCTTGATGATGGTTACAAGAACGCCGATCAGGTAGACATCAGGCATGGCCCATTCCCGCAGGTGATGAATGCATTTCAGGGCCTGGGCAATCCATGGTTGCCGTTGACCGATTGTCAGGGCAAGGCTGACGAAAAAGCATAAAGATAAGAGAAGCAGGGGAAAGAAAAAACCGCAGAAAACGATGAGGATACCGACCAGATGCTCACCCTGCCCGAACATACTCACGGTACTGGTAAAAAGAGAGGCCGAAGTGTTCATGCCCAGGATATCAAAGGTGAGCAGCGGCATGAAATTGGCGGGCAGGAAGAGAAGCAGACCGGTCAGGCTGACGGCCAGGGTTTTTTCAAGACTGTTTGTTTTCCACTTATGCAGACGTCTGCCGCAACGTGGACAACGGACGGTATGACCGGGCGGCGGCTCGACATTTGTCATCAGCAGATCACAACCGCCGCAGAGCAGGGGCGGGCCTGGATGTGGATGTTTGCCGTTCAAGATAACCCTTTAATATTACATTTTTTATTCGTGTTAAGCAAAAAAAGATTGTAGCATAAACAATGGCGGTATGCGAGTTTTTTTGTCATTGTCCAGGCAATCTCTTGACAGTTGATCCTATTCCCTCCATTATGTCCTTTATGGGTACATCATCCGACATTTCACCTTTTTCGCTGCCCAATGTAAAGCGTTTCCTTTTCTTTCGGGTTTTCTTTAATGCCCGTTTTTATTATCCGGTTTTCACAATCCTCTTTCTTGATTACGGTCTCAGTCTTGAACAGTTTGCCCTGTTGAACACGGTCTGGGCAATCACCATAGTGCTGGCCGAGGTGCCTTCCGGCGCCCTGGCCGATCTGCTTGGACGAAAGAGATTGCTGCTAACAACCTCGCTGCTCATGGTCATGGAGATGTCGATTATTGCCCTGGTGCCCCTTGGCAACGGCGCCGTCATCTTTTGCGCTTTTTTGATCAATCGTATTCTCAGCGGTCTGGCCGAGGCCATGGCCAGCGGTGCCGATGAGGCCTTGGCCTATGATACCCTGGTGGAGTCGGGTCTGGAGAAAGAGTGGCCCCGGGTGCTTGATATTCAGATGCGTCTGCAGCATGTCGGTTATATCTTTGCCATGACCATCGGCGCTGTCGTCTATGATAACGCAACCGTCAATCGAATTTTGCACTGGCTGGGGAGCAGCGCTATCGTCACTCAGCAGCAAAGCATGCGTTTTCCCGTCTATTTAACCCTTGTCCTTGGCCTGCTTTCTCTGGTCGTCACCCTGGGGATGCATGATCCGCTGGTAGAGGGGGCAGGGGCGGAGAATAGATTGATAAAAAAAGCGAGCGGTAACCGAGACAAAATTCGCGGAGCCCTGCGTCTGACCCTGCGGGCAGGGCAATGGATCATACATACGCCCTTTGCCCTGGCCGTCATCTGCTTTGGCATGTGTTTTGACCATGTCCTGCGGATGCTGGTCACCATGACCAGCCAGTATTTTCGACTTATCTCCCTGCCCGATGCCAGTTTTGGCCTGATCGGTTCCGGTATTGCCCTGCTGGGTCTGGTGGTACCTCGGATTTCCCGGGCCATGGTGCATCGTTTCAGCCCGCAGAAAAATGTCTGTATCGTGGGCGTGACAGCCTTTGCCGCCCTGTGGGGTCTGACCCTGTTTATCCCTTATTACGGAATTCTCCCCGTGGTCTTTATCTTTATCGCCATGATGATGACCTCGTTTTTTACCAGCCATTATCTCAACGAGCTTGCCGATTCCGCTCACCGGGCCACAGTGCTTAGTTTCAAGGGATTGGCGTTTAATGGCGCCTATGGGTTGATTGGTATTCTTTATGCGGGGTTGATGCGTTCGCTGCGGACTGCAACAGGTGCAGCCCATGGAGACTGGGCGGGACAAATGGTGGAAAATGAGGCCTTCAGGGCATCAATCGGCTGGTTTCCCTGGTATCTGGCCCTGATCCTGCTTGTGGTCACAGTTGTGGTTGTCTGGCGATATTCATCAGCTGATTAGATCATTTCCCGTTTTTTCACCACATCCTCGATATTGATAAACCGTTCCCGCAGGCTTTCCA